>CAZXIQ010000001.1:0-29360 GCA_964640785.1 uncultured Bacteroidaceae bacterium
GCACAAAAAGTACATAATGAAAAACGACAACCGTTCAAATAGCAACTACTTATAAGGGTAAAAAAACTATAAAGAAAAAGAACCCTCAATCGCCATAATAAAGACATGCTGCGCCAAAAATGAAACTTTTGGCGCAGCATGTCTTTGGGTTGTCAATTATAACACCCCACAAGGGGTGTTACAGAATATTATCTCAGAAAAAACTCTTCGCTCAATCGAGAGCATCAATTATACCCTCGGCCCAGAATTTTGCAAGTTTTTTCGCACCTTTGGCATTGGGGTGCAGATAGAAAGTACCGGCATTTCCGCCCTCGGCGAAACAATACTTCTCATAGTTCTTGTGGAAATATTCAAAAGCATCATCGTCACCCATCATTGCATCGGCACGTTCGTCGGCAAGCTCTTCGAGCACAGGTGTGTAGCCAATGAGACGGTTGAGGCCTTTCTGAAGATACTGTGCGCCATTGTAGGTGTTGGGACTGTACCATATAGGACGCTGGAAGATGAATTTTGCGCCGGGAGCAATGGCCTTGAGCGCCTCCATAATGGTAATGAGGTTTTTCTTGTAATTATCGTTTGACACAGGGCATCCGGTGGGGCCTGTGCATGCACTGTCGTTTGTTCCAAGCATTATGGAAAATACGATGGGAGCATCAGTCTGGGCCTGTATCTCTTTAACGGCTTTCTCCACGCGGGGGAAGTAACGTTTGTGCGAAGGAAGAAAATCGTAGGTTGTAGCACCGCTCCATCCGCAGTTGCGCCAAACGACATTCGCCTTGAGTTTTTTGGCGAGAATCTGCGAGGTGTACACCGGCGGAGCTGTCTCGTTGCGATTTTCGTGCAATGCACCATATGTTATACTGTTGCCAATGTATATTATGGCAAAATCTTTTTTACCGCCGCCTGCGTATGCACATGTAAGAGCAAGCAGCATAACCATTGCTAATGAAAAAAGTTTACGTTTCATAATATTATTTATCGTTTAAAAAGTTCATTTTCGGGAATTTCCCAATTATCTGTACGGAAAGGAGCAAGAGGCGTCCCCATGCCTGTAATTACATTAGCCTCTATGCTGTTGCGAAAAGCGTAACGCACGGCTACGGGATTTTTCACAGAATCGCTCTCGACAGTTATACGGTCCGACACAGGCCACGAGTGACGCGCCTTTGCAGGATAGAATTTTCTGTCGGCGCCGGCAACCTCAAAACCTTTGATGCTTATCACACGCATATTCTTGTCCACCCACGAGAAATTTTCGCCGACAGCATCATACTCGGCATTATCGGCCATGCCTGTGAAACGCAGCACCACCTTGCTGCCATCGACCTGCATGCTTGCGTATCGGGGCGACTCGGCTCCAAACCCGGGAAGAGCGTAACTTTTATCGAGAGCTATTCCCGCAAGACGTTCGCCAACCTCGCGTTTAAAGGGCGGGTGTATGATTGAGGCAAAAGAGAGGTCGGTGGTGGGAGCCACATATACATTCTTCAAAGCCCCCGCAGCATAATATTGTCCCTCGATGACCACAGGCAGAGAGAGGTACTGTGCGCCGTCGTATCGATACTGAACAAGCTGGGCACAGAGGAAAGGCATATTATCGTCGCCCCACGCTCTGCGCCAATCCTTTATGAGTGAAACAAGCAGTTTGCCATAATCGAAAGCTCTGTCGCGGTTGGACTCACCCTGATACCAGATGAACCCTTTGGCCGTGAAACGTGTGACAGGATGTATCATTCCATTGTACATACTCTGCGGTGCAAAGCCGTTGCCATCGGGCTTGAGAGCGTAGTCGTGGTCGATGCCCTCGGTAGCCTTTATAGCGTCGCGTGTCATCCACACTTCGGCTTTTGTGCCGCCCCAATAAGAGGTTACAAGCCCTACGGGCACTCCCAAAATATCTGTCAGCATGCGACCGAAGAAATATGCCGTCGCACTACACTCGGCAACATTCTTGGGAGTGGGCTTTTTCCACTCGCCCTTGCAATCATCCTGCGGAGTTTCGGTGCGGTTGCGACCGACGTTGAAGATGCGAATGTCGGGATGTGCGTAGCTCTCGCGTATAGCCTCGGCAGCACCCTGCACAGGCTGTGCCACAAAACCTTTGATGGGCATTTCCATATTCGACTGTCCGCCACACACCCACACTTCGCCCAAAAGTATGCCGCTGAGAGTAAGTTTGTCGCCATCGGAAAATTCAATTTCGTAAGGGCCGCCGGCCTCGCCGGTAACAACCTTCAGCGCCCATTTTCCGTTGCTGTCGCTCTTTGTCTTATACTTTTGTCCGTTCCACGAAGTGCGCACTGTAACTGTGCGGTCGGGTGCAGCCTCGCCCCAAAGATTAACCTCACTGTTGCGCTGGAGCACCATGTCGTTGCCAAGCACCGACGGCAGTTTAACCGCAGCAATGGCAGCCGATGCTAAAGAAACAAGAATCGTCAGAAACAAAAATCGTCGTACCATAGTATTTTATTGTTTTTTTGTGAAAATTATTGCAAAGCCGCCACAAGCACCCATCTGTATGTTGAGCTTATCGGCAGCGGTCACAGTCTGCTCGGTAAGTTTATAATCCTCGGCCACGCGGTCTACATTAAGTCCGTCCTTATATATGCGGGCAGTATACTCGCCGGCGGGCAGGAAAGAGAGTGACACCTCTAACGAACGGGCGTCCCAATCATTGAAACCTCCAAGATAGAAATTATCGCCCTTCTTGCGCCCCATGACTATATATTTGCCAAACTCGCTCATGCTGACGAATGTGCTGTCGAACACCGCAGGAATAGCGTTTATAAAAGTTGTAGTCTCGCCCTCGCGAACATAATTCGTGGGCGAATCGCACAACACCGACACAGGCATGTCAAAAACAATGTATGCAGCCACCTGATGTGCGCGTGTACCTTGGCTCATGGGACGGTGGTCGATGGAGCGGAACATTTCGCGTGTGCGGTTGAGCATGGCTCCGGGAGTGTAGTCGAGCGGGCCGGCCGTCTGTCGCATAAAAGGTATCATAAGGTCGTTCTTTGCCATGTCAGCCACCTTTCTGTCGGTCCATTTTAGCTGTTCAAGCCCGAACACCGACTCAAAGTTCACAATGTTTGGATAGGTGCGGTTAAGACCTTTGGGCACATATACTCCATGCAGGTTGAGTATCATCTTATATTTTGCAGCCGTCTGTGCCATGCTGTATGTGCGAGTGATGAGGTTCTGGTCCTGACGTTCGAAAAAGTCGAGTTTAAAGCCTGCAATACCCATTTTGGAGTAGTAGGCACAAACCTCCTCGGCCTGTTTGTCAAAGGCGTCACCCACCATCCACAATATGAGGCGTATGTTTTTTCCTTTGGCATATTCGCACAGCATGGGAATGTCAAGCGCAGGATTGGCATCCATCACATTTCTATTGTGGTAGGAGTACCAACCGTCGTCTATAAGCACGTAGTCGAAATTGTATTTTGCTGCGAAATCTATGTAATATTTATATGTGTCGTTATTAAAGCCCACCTTAAAATCGACATTGTAAATGGAGCAGTGGTTCCACCAGTCCCACGTTGAATGCCCCGGCTTTATCCACGAGGTATCTTCTATGCGGCAGGGCGAGGCAAGAGCATACACCATATTGTTTACGGGAATCTGTTTCTCGTCGGCAGCATAGGCCACGATGCGCCAAGGAAACGTGCGGTTACCCTTTATCGACGCAATATACGGGGCACGTTCCGACACGCGCAACACTCCGTTCGAGGTATCTTTGTGCTTAAGCGGATAGGGAGGAAACTCACCTACAAACCCCGGTTTTTCGCTATTGCAGTTGATGAACATTCCGGGGTAATCCTCTACGTCCGATTCGAGCAACACAACCTTGCCACCACCATCGTAGTGTACCATTATAGGCATGAAACTGAGACGACCGCCATGATTCTTGAAGTTGGACAGAGGCTCATAGTCGTACTGCTTTTCGAAACTTGCAATATATTTGTCGCTGAAGAGGTCGCTGTAAGGAAGCGTAACATTGTAATCTTTGTCGAAATTAAACTCAACCGTCTCGTTCTTTATGTTTATATCTTTTTTATAGGTGGTGAAAAGCCTATATGCAACACCATCGTTAAAAGCTCGTGCCTCGATGCCCCAATTGCCACGCATTTTCAGTCTGATGCTGTTGTACTCGCTCTTGAAACTGCTCTGACGATAGAGGGGAGCAACAATCGTTTCGCTGTTGCTGCCTTTGCGTACGCTTGTCACTTTGGGGTTGCTGCCGAGCAACGTGCCATCTTCAAGCTCAAGAGCTATTGCCGATGGTGCAACAAGTGTCATGTCACCGGCTTTCACCGAGTAGGTAACATTTTCGCCAACGTCGATAGTCATTGTCAAATTACCGTCCGGGCTTGTTACCGTATAACTTTTAGCCGATACAGTGTAGATGCTTAATGTAAAAAGCAAAAGTAAAAAGAGTGTTTTTTTCATATTATTATCTGTTTAAAGGACAAAGATATAATTTTTAACATAAAAAGGCGACAGTACCAAACTTTATTTAGTACTGTCGCTTGAATTTTGCATTATAATGTAACTTTTACATTCTTCTCCTCGCGCAAAAGTCTTTTGTCTATTTTTCCATTATCATCGACCGTCACCTTATACCGATAAACATTACAATAGCCATCGTAGGCACTTTCTACATCTTGGAAAATATATTGTGTGTAAATAATTTCATTTCCATCGGTCGAAAATTCCATTTTATATGTCTCAAGGTCGCTACCCGTGCCTACCGTTGCAAAATCAATCATATTCCCCTTTTTATCGTATGTGACCAATGTATTTTCGTCGTATGGATACCATGCTGTTTTTGTAACATCACAACAAGCCTCCATCGACACTAAATAATAATTCTTTTTCTCTATTTTGTAACATGGGCGATAGTAAAGTTCTTTTGTTACACAATTACATTCATCGTCGTAAGGTAATAAAAAAGAGAAATAATACTTGTTTATTTCAGGGCTCAATCTTTCGCCCGGAAATTGTTTGCGCACCCTGAAGAACGACGCATCCAACTGCTTGCCATCAAATTGCGCAAACTGTGTGAGAAAAGAATCAAACTTTTCTTTATGCTGCTCATAAACAACATTGGGGTTGCAACCATTTGAACAGCTCCAAAATAAGAAAATGCAAATAATAGGCGTAAATAACAGTCTCATATTATTTTATTCAAAATGATAGGTTCCCTGTAATTAAACAGGCCATCAAAGTTATTTACATTTTTAGTATTTCCAAAATGTGATTTATTTTTTATTTGTTTTACAGATTGTCGTTATATAACGTCAGTTGATAATCGACACATAATTTCACAATGCTCCGACGTTGAAAAACTGCCACCCGAATCAATGATACTCAAATAATATTTCAAGTTTGCATAAAGACATATTACGCGAAACAAGAAAAGTTGAAGTAAAAAAGTCGGTCGTTTATTGGGTTGTTTGCAGATTATAAAGTAAATTCGCACAGTTTCTAACAAATACAAACATGACTTTAAAAAGAATACTTGCCTTTCTAAGAAGAAGGGACGTGATTAAAACTATTATCGTATCGCTTATTTCGCTTATTATTTGGTGGTTGCCTACAAGCATTTTCGGAATAGAGGGACTTACTGTGTTGCAGCACCGTGTTATTGCAATCTTTGTCTTTGCAGCGCTCATGTGGATAACAGAGACTGTGCCTGCGTGGGTAACCTCGGTACTTATCATAGTCATAATGTTGCTGACGGTGTCGAACAGCGGCATCACCCCACTTGTAAATTATATTCCCAAAGAGGAACTTGTGAGCTATAAATCCATCATGTACACCTTTGCCGACCAAACGGTGATGCTGTTCCTCGGAGGTTTTGTGCTTGCAATCGTTGCGTCGAAATACGGAGTGGATGTAACACTTGCACGTGCATTGCTTAAGCCATTCGGCACACGTTCGAACACTGTACTTTTGGGCTTTCTCATGGTGACTGCATTTTTCTCCATGTTTGTAAGTAACACTGCCACTGCGGCAATGATGCTTACTTTTCTAACCCCGGTGCTCAAGATGTTGCCCCCCGACGGCGGCGGACGCATTTCACTTGCACTTGCAATTCCCATAGGCAGTAACATCGGCGGCATCGCTACGCCCATTGGCACGCCCCCCAACGGCATTGCATTAGGCTACCTGAACGACGTTGAAGGACTGAACTTGGGAATAACATTCGGCCAATGGTTCATGGCTATGTTCCCATTGATGCTGATTATTGTGATAATCGCATGGTACATATTAAAGACAATGTACCCTTTTAAAGCCAAGGAAATAAAGCTCGAAATTAAAGGCGGCGCACGTAACAACTGGCGCACCAACCTTATATATGTAACATTTGCCGTTACTATTGCTCTGTGGATGTTCGAGAAAATAGTGGGAATGAATTCTTATGTTGTTGCGCTTATTCCGGTAGGTGTATTCTGTGCAACAGGCATCTTCAACACCGACGACCTTAAAGAGATTGAGTGGAGCGTACTGTGGATGGTTGCCGGAGGCTTTGCGTTAGGCGTGGGAATGGACAAGACAGGCCTTGCAAAAACCTTGGTCGAGGCTATTCCTTTCAACGAATGGCCTGTGATTGCGGTGATTATAGGTAGCGGACTACTATGTTGGGCATTATCGCAATTTATTTCAAACTCGGCGGCTACGGCGCTTATGGTGCCCATTCTCGCCGCAGTCGGCAAAGGAATGGGTCCCCTGCTTGACGAGGCAGGAGGCATAGGTACACTGCTCATAGGTATTGCCCTGTCGGCATCTTTCGCAATGGCACTGCCTGTAAGTACACCCCCCAATGCCATCGCCTACTCAACGGGGCTTATAACCTCGTCGCAAATGGCACGCGCAGGCATAATAGTAGGTGTTATTTCACTTATTCTCGGCTACTCGCTGCTGTTCGCATTGGGTAGCATAGGTTATTTTGCATAATATATTAAATCTGTTAATATGAAAAAATCCATTCTTACTATTGCCGCAGTATGCCTTGCGCTTTGTGGCTTTGCACAAGAGAAAAAGATAACTTTCAAGCCTTACGGCTTTGTGCGCAACTATGCGGCGTTCGACTCGCGCGACAACCTTAGCAGCAACAGTGACCAATTTAACATGATTCCCAAGGACGAGGCTCTTAACAGCTACGGCGACGACCTTAACAAAAAACAGGACATTCTGTTGTTGAGTATCACCACACGCTTGGGACTGAACATCACAGGCCCCGAGTTTTTGGGTGCAAAAACCTCGGCAAAGATAGAGTCGGACTTTGCCGGATTCGGCACCAGCAACACTGTGCTTCGCATACGTCAGGCGTACGCAAAGATGGATTGGGAAAAAGACAACCTGCTTGTGGGACAAGCGTGGCACCCGATGATGGGCGACATGATGCCCGACGTGTTCAGCCTTGCAACAGGTGCGCCTTTTACCCCCTTCAGCCGCTCGCCTCAAGTGCGTTACGACCGCCTTGCGGGTAATTTCAAACTTACAGCAACCGCACTTTACCAGTTCCAATATCTGTCTTACGGGCCCGAGGCCAACAATCTTGAAAAATCGGCAACCTCGATAGACTATGCCCGCAAGGCACTTATCCCCGAACTTTACCTTCAGGCAATGTACAAGAAGGGCGACTTTATGGCCGGCGCGGGCGTGGATATTCTTACACTTAAGCCACGCACCGAATATACCGACGCCGAGGGGGTAAAAATGCTATCCGACGAACTTGTAACAAGCATCAGCCCCACAGCATTTTTCTCGTACAAAGAGAGTAACTGGGGCATAAAAGGCCGCGTGACATACGCACAAAATGCCTCGCACCTGAACATGCTCAGCGGCTACGGAGTGACAAAAGTGAAAGATAGCGGCGAGGTTGAATATGGCAGCCTCAGCAGCGTTACCGCGTGGGTAGATGTAACCTACAAACAGCAGTTGAAAAAAGGCACGCTCACCTACTGTCTTTTCGGTGGTTACGGCAAAAACCTCGGCTGCAAGGATGACTTTGTCAGTGCAAGCATGATGTACGTGCGCGGTTACAAGAATATCGACAACTTCTGGCGCGTATCGCCCAGCCTGCTCTACACACACAATGCCATGCAGATTGGCCTTGAATATGAGCCTACAACAGTCGGTTACGGCAGCATGAAAGCCGACGGCAGTGTAAAGAAAGAGCGTTCGGTTACCAACCACAGAATATGTGCATTGCTGAAATATAACTTCTAATCAGGCCGACATTTCGGTAATTTGTACACCATCATTAATTTAACAGAACGATGAAATACGATGTGTTTATAAGCTATTCTCGCAAGGATAAGAAGATTGTGAGTAAGTTTATAACTACGCTTAAGAATCGCGGATATAGATTATGGATGGACGTTGATGGCATTGAAAGTGGCGATGCTTAAAAAAAAGAAATAGTAAATGCCATACGAAACTCAGCGCTGTTTTTGTTCTTTTCGTCCAAAAACGCAAATGATTCGGTTTACACAACGCAGCTAATAGACTAAAATATTGAGGCTGTGCCAAATTTCCATTTTGGCACAGCCTCATAAAATTTACATCAACATTATTTTATACCAATATCCTCCATTTCCCAATCGTCCGAACGGAAAGAGGGGAGCGGCAGGCCGAGCAATGTGCGCACGTTTGCCTCGAACGAGTAGTTCTGATAAGCGTAACGCACAGCAACGGGTTCGGGGACAGAGTCCGACCACACTTCTATTGTATTTTTACACCACATGTGGTTGGCCTGTGCGGGGTAGAATTTCTTGTCGGCACCTGCAACCTCGAAACCTTTGGCACGCTCGCGAGCATTGAAACAGTCCTGCTGAGTAGGGTCGGCAGGGTCGAATGTGTTTGGCTTGCACATATTTGAGAAACTGAGCACAAGTTTATTGCCATTTTTCTCGAAAGACTTGAAACGGGGGTAATTTACAGGCAGGCCCTCAACACCATAGTCGTTGGTAAGAGCAAGATTGGCCAAACGCTGACCCACTTTGTCCTTTGCCGCAGGGTGTATGAGCGAATAGTCGCCAATGTCTGTGGTGCAGACAATATCACAATTTTCAACCTCGTCGGCACACTTCCACTGCTGGTCTACGAAAAGAGGCGTGCCGCGAAGTTTGTGTCCCTCGTAGCAGTAAGGAGCAATCTGTGTAAAGTAGAAAGGCATCTTGTCGTTACCCCAATCCTTGCGCCACGCCTCAATCATTGCCTTCTGCAATTTTGCATAGTCGAACCAGTTGTAACGGTTGGCGCAACCTTGGTACCAGATGAATCCTTTGGCTGTAAATTTATTGATGGGGCTTATCATGCCATTGTAGAGTACATTGTTGGTATTAGGGCCACGATATTTTTTATCGTAATCGACGTTACGTCCCTGCACACCATCGAGTGATTCCTTGCTCATCCACGCCTCGATGCGTGTGCCGCCCCAGTTGGCTGTGATGAGACCTACGGGAACATTAAGAATCTTCTGGAGTTCCTTGCCAAAGAAATAGGCTGCTGCGCTGAATGTGCGCACCGTCATTGGAGACGACTCGCGCCACATTGTATCGCAATCCTCTTTCGGAGTACTCGAAGTGCAACGGGGAACGGTGAACATGCGAATATCGGAATATTTGTAAGCCTCTTTTATATGCTCCAGCGCTCCATTGACAGGCTGATACATGTAACCACCAACGGGCATTTCCATATTGGACTGACCACTGCACACCCACACTTCGCCCAGCAGGATGTTGGTAAGTTCGGTCTTTTCACCGTCGTCGAAAGTAAGTGTGTAGGGGCCGCCGGCATTCGCTGTGGGAATTGTAGTTGCCCATCGGCCATTATCGTCGGCCTTGACACTGAATTTTTCTTTTGTCCACGATACTGTGATTTTCACTTTTTTATTAGCCTCGGCTGTTCCCCACAGATTAACATCGGTGTTGCGCTGCAACACCATATTGCTGCCTATCACCGAGGGGAGTGTAACCTTGGCCTGCGCTACGCTAAACACACAAGCAAGCGCCGCTGCAAGAATTGATATTTTTTTCATGACTTTACTTTATACCTTGTTGATTATTTTATTTCTTCGTCTTTAATTTCCCATTGGTCGCTGCGGAACGATGGCAATGCCTGACCCAACTGTGTGCGTACATTAGCCTCGCCCGGATAGTTGCAGTAGGCGTAACGCACTGCAACGGGGTTGGGAACAGAGTCGGACCACACTTCTATCATATTGCTCCACCAACGGTGGTTACCCTTTGCGGGGTAGAATTTACCATCCTCGCCGGCAACCTCGAAACCTTTGGGCTCTTCACGACCATAGAAACAGCTGGACATTCGGTAGTCGAGGGGGTTGGTTGTGTAGGGAGGTGCAATATTCTTGAAGTGAAGTTCGAGCTTATTGCCTTTTACTATAAAATAGTTGAAACGGGGAGCCTTCGAAGGCAATCCTTCAATACCATAGTCATTGGCGAGCGCAAGAAGAGCAAGACGCTCGGCCACCCTTTTCTTTTTTAGCGGATGTATGTGGCTGTAATCGCCTGCATCCTGCGTGGTAGCAACATCACAATTTTCTATAAGGTCGGCAGCTTTGTACTGCTGGTCGATAAAGATTGCATTGAGACGTTTGTTAGGGCCTTCGTAACAGTAAGGGGCAATCTGCGTAATGTAGAAAGGCATTTTGTCGTTACCCCAATCCTTGCGCCACAAATTCACTTGAGCAACCTGAAGTTTAACATAGTCGTACCAATTATGACGGTTGGACTCGCCTTGGTACCAGATGAATCCTTTGGCTGTAAAGTTGCATATTGGGCGTATCATGCCATTATAGAGTACGCCGGGTACGTTTGCACCGCGACGTTTGGCGTCGAGCGAAGAGTTTCGGTCTTTTATGGCAGCGAGGCTCTCGCGGCTCATCCACGCCTCGATAATGGTGCCTCCCCAATTAGACGTAATCAACCCTATGGGCACGTCGAGCATCTTGTTAAGTTCCTTGCCAAACAGATAGGCAATGGCGCTGAAAGTGCGCACCGTCAATGGTGACGACTCGCGCCACACAGTGTCGCAATCCTCTTTGGGAGTTTCGGAAATACAGCGAGGAACGGTGAACATGCGGATATTGGGATATTCATACGCCTCGGCAATGTCTTTTTCAACTCCATCAATAGGCTGATACATAAAGCCGCCAACGGGCATTTCCATATTGGATTGACCGCCACACACCCACACCTCGCCAAGCAGGATGTTGGTAAGTTCGGTCTTTTCACCGTCGTCGAAAGTAAGTGTGTAGGGGCCGCCGGCATTCGCTGTGGGAATTGTAGTTGCCCATCGGCCATTATCGTCGGCCTTGACACTGAATGTCTCTTTTGTCCACGAGGCTGTGATTTTCACTTTTTTATTAGCCTCGGCCGTTCCCCACAGATTAACATCGGTGTTGCGCTGCAACACCATGTTGCTGCCTATCACCGAGGGGAGTGTAACCTTGGCCTGCGCTACATAAGTAAGGCCGACCAAGGTTGTCAGAAGAAATAATATTTTTTTCATTGTCGATATACAATTATTCAATGGTCACATTGTCACAGTGCTTTATGACGAAAGGATTCTTCTCTTCGCGATTAAAAGCATAGTCGTTGCTCTGCTCTATTTTATTGTTGCGATAGGTGATTCCGTCGAAACAGCAAAGGTAGAGAATGCGGGGGTCGAATGTGCGGAAAATGTTGCCTTCGACCACAATATTCTTGTGGTAACGGCTGACCTCTTGCTCGCTGATGCGGCTGTTGTATGCAATGTGAGCATCGCCCCACGACTTACATCCGTAAAGACAGTTGTCGAACTCATTGTTGCGTATCTGCACATTGCGTACGCCCGACTGCTCGTACCAATAGCTGCCGTCGCCCTCGAAGAGTACAGCCGAGCCGGGAACGTGGAAGTAGTTGTTCTCTATTATAACCTCACCACGTGAGCCGATGAGAAGACCGCGTGCGCGGTTGTTTGCAAAGTGACAGCCCTTGATAAGCACGTCGGGATACTGGTCGTCGCAAGCAATGGGGTCTTTAATCTGCATTTCCTCGGGCAGAGGCTCGGTAAATGTAATTTCGGCAAGCTCGCTGTTGATGCTTCTAACCTCTTTTACCACACGGTGAGCATAGGTCATCATGGTCTTGTGGTTGGCAATTTCCATATTCATGCCCGGACGCACAAAATCTTTACCGTAGTTGTACCATACGAGAATTTTATCTTTGCCTATAATCTCGCGTGTCATTGCGTACCAGCCGTGAATGTTGGTAGCATCGTCTTTCTGGTTGGTAAACTTACAATCAATCATACGCAGATAGCCGCCGCAGTTGATGAAGTGTGTAGCATCGGCTGTCGCGCTTATTATGCGGTTGCTGCCGGGAGTGGGGACAACCTGCACCTTGTTAAGTTCAATATCCTTTACACGCTGAACGATGAATCCCATGCCGCCGCAGTGGTAAAGGTTCACATTCTGCACAAGCACAGTGTTACACTCGTCAAATGTAAAGCCGGGGTTGGAACGACGCGCCGCGCCGAAAGCCATTATGTTGCCCACGGTACCTGTAAGGTCTTTGAGGAAGATTTTAAAGTTGCCGTTGGGAAGAGCCTCGGCCTGCAATCCGCTCCACAACCAATAGTCGTGAACATAGTATGCCACCTCTTTTTTCTTGCCGTCAAATTCGAGCAGGCTGCCATAGGGGTATGTGATATTATTCTTGTCGCGTATGCGCAAAAGACCGCTCTGTATATCTACATTGTAACCTTCGGGGAATTTGAGTTCCAACCAGCCGTCGCCCACAGCCATAATTTCGCCCTGAGAGCTGAAAGTGTGGGTAAAGTCGATGTTGAGGTCGCGGATGGTGATGTTGTTCGAATTTTCTACGTTGAAAGGAGAAATAAAGCCCGTGAAAAGCAGCGTGGTGCCGTTACCCTCGACTGTAAGTCCGTCGGCATTCTCAATATTCAAGGCTATACGTTTCTTACCCTGAGAATTGTTACTTATATACTGATATTTTTCGAAACAGTACTTGTCTTTTATAAACAATGTGTCGCCGGGGAATACCAACGTGCTGTTCTTATATTTGAGACACTCTTCGAGGGCGAGACGTATGCCGGGATAAGCATCATCTTTCATTTCCTCGGTAATATAATCTTTCACATACACCGTCTTTGCCTCGGGAGCCGACGAACATGCTGCAACAAAGGCCATTGCCGAGAGTGCAAAAAGTTTAAAAAGTTTTTTCATGCTTTTTATTGTTTACATTGTTAGAAGAAGCTGTTTAAATTAATCTCCTACCCTGCCCGAAAATAGGACAGAGCAGGAGGCTCTATTTACACGTGAATTAAATTTTTATGTTTTTAATCTCTTCGCCGATGCGAACTGTGTATTTTTTCTGTTTGTCACCATTCTTGATGATAACCTGAGCACGTGTCTCGGACTTGCGCTTAACCTCAATATCAAAGTCGCCACCGAATGCTTTTATGTGGCGGAGTGCCATTTCGTTCCATGCAGAAGGCAACTGTATTGTAAGGTTGAAACTGTTGAAACCTGTGGGGTGAATACCGAAGAGACCCTCGGTGATGATGCGGCAGTAGAGACCGCTCTCGGCCGAGAGGTGACGTTGCGAGCCTTCGGGCCATGCCTCGATGGGGTAAGGTACGTGTGTACCGAGGAGGCGACGGTTAGAGTAGTCGAGCAACTGTTTTGTAGCTTTGTCGGCAGCACCTACAACATATACGCCGCGAAGAGCATAGAGTGTCGAACGGTCCCAGAATGTTGCATCGCCCTCGGCTGTGAGAAGACCGTCGATTGTACACAACTTGTCCGAGTAGAGAGCATCTATTGTGCCCTGCGCACGCTCTTTAAAGCCAAACACAAGAGGCATACATATCCATGAGCGAAGCACTGTGTTGCCATCGTAGTAACGATAAGTCTCGTAACCGCTTACGTTGGCCGAGAAGTAGTTGTTGATGTTTTTCTTGAGCTCGGCAGCCTGCTTTCTGTATGTAGCAGCCAATTTGGGCTCGTCTACAAGTGGAGCAAGATAAGCAGCCATTACAAGACCGTCGTAGTAAAGTGTAGCTGTGCAAAGGTTAGCCTCGCCCGAGGGGAAACGACCCTCAAGCTCGTCTCTGTCCGAACGGGGAACACCCGCATCGTTCAACTGACGGCGTGTATATTCGAGACACCATTTGATGAAAGGCCACAACTCTTTAGCCTCTTCCTTGCTGCCACGAGCAAGCAGATAACGTGTAGCACCGTGAGCATTCATGGCTGCGTCGCCACGGTCGCCCGCGCCGCCCCATGTGTCGATACCCTCGGCAATGATAGAGCTGGGAATTTTATTATATTCGTCGTTCATGAAACGCGCAAAGTGCTTGTAACAGTTGAGTGCAGACTCGTTACCTATCTGATAGCCCATGAAGGGGAACAAGGGGCTTACATACTCTGACTGGTCGTTACACCAGATAGCAGCATAGTAAGACTCACCGCCGGGGCCGTGCATAAGACCACCCTTTGTGCGGTAGATGCTCTCCGATGCACGAATCTTGGAGAAACGGAACTCTGTGTCGATTACCTTTTCGGGAGTTTCAAGCACAAGTGCGCCGTCGATGCTGTTCTTGATGTAGTCCATACGCTTAGCATACTCTGCCTTTACGTCGGGCTTAAGAGCCTTTTCGGTCTTTTCGCGGTAAGCTTGGAAAGCTGCACCAAACTCAATGCTCTTTCCGGGCTCAATCTTGTATGTACCCGAGCCATAAACCTCGGACTGGATGATGTATGTACCATCGACACCCTTGGCAGGGTCGGTCTTAAGTTTCTGCACAAATTCGGGGACTGCCACTGTAAGTGTACGGCCGGTAATATTCTTCACCTCGTATGTCTCGCACATCATAGGGAGTGTGGTGCTGGGGAAGATTGTGGTTGTAATCTCAACAACGGGCGAGGGGGCTCTTTTGCGAGCTGCACCGGTGTTTACAATGCCAATACCATATTGACTGACAACCTGCAATGCACCATTTATAGACACCTTCTTTGCGCCCAACTGCACGGGAGCAAGGTTGTTGATACCCAACATGGAGACAACGTCTGTCTGCACACGGTACATGAGTGAACCGTGAGTGTTGTTGGGGATTGTGCGGAGCATGGGGAATACAAGCGAACGCTCTTGGCTGAAATTTTTATTTGCATCAACGTTCCAGCGGGTAACGAAAGATACCATTTCACCACTCATCTCAATGTGGTCGCTGTAAGGCAATGTCTCGTCCGAGAGAATCATCTCTATGGCATTAGTCTCGGGGTTGATTGTCCAGCACTGTTTCTGTGCATTTACCGTCACCACCGACAACAGCAGCAACGCTACGATTAATTGAAGTTTTCTCATAAATTTATAGTTTTTATTTAGTCAATGCTTTTTTTATCATTTCAAGTTCCGAGGGGATGTAGCATGTGCGTGTAACATCAACCTGATAACCGGCAATTTCGCTTGCAGCCTCGGAAAGATATTTCATAAGGCAGAGGAATTTTTCGTAATTGTTGTTGAAACGCCCAAGTTCGCTGTCGGGAGTATTGTAGAGCTTGCGGAATGCCTTTTTATACACGTCCCATCCATAAATTTCGGCAATACGCATAAGGGTGTAGTGAATAGCGTCGCCCGAGTCGAGGTTGCCTTTTGCCACGCAGTTTTTATATGCACGTTTGTAGTAAGCAATATTGTCGCCCATATAGAATGTATTCTGTGAAATTACCGCCTCGTATTTATCGAGAGCGTATGACATGCGGAAGTTGGCAAAAATCTCGTCGTTCCAGTTCCACGAGCCGTAGCCGTTGCCCACCGCTGTTCCGGCCGAGAATACATGACCAATTTCGTGCAAAATGCCGAATCCCCAGTCTTTATGATTCTTGAACTTATTCAGAAGGCCCTTTACGTCTGCATTGTCGTTCCACAGAATGGGGTTGCCGGCAAGAGCCCAATACCCCGGCTCCATGCCCGGAGTGGTGAGAATACGGATTTTTGCACCGCCATAAGGAACTACTCCCAAAAGCTCTTCGTAAGCCTCGTAGGCCTTGTCGAGAGCCTTCAGCCACTCATCGACAGTCTTGTCATCAACCGTCACATGTTTGGGGTCTACGGCAAGCACCATGTGTTTGCTCTCGCGCATGTAAAGAGCCTCTTTGGGGGTCTCGGTTATTTTTACATCGTCGTACCAGACTGTACCCTTTGCCTTGCCGCCGTTGTATGTTCCACCGGGGAACCCCAATGCACAGCTGACGTAAGTTTCGCCCTTCTCATCGCTGACAAAGTCCATGTACACCTCTTGCCAATCGTTGTTGCCATAAAGGAATTTAGAGGCGTTCCACGGCTGGTCAGAGTCGTGGCCGAATACATCAAGATAGAGTATTGCACCGCGTCCCTCGGCAACATCCTGTGTCTTTACCTTGGCCGACACACGATAGAATGTATTGGGGTTGAGGCCGGTAAGGTGTTTGGTGATTTTTACGACGCCCTTTTCACTGTTGGTTATTTTTACGCAACGCGACTTATCGGCGCCCTCTTTAACAAATTTCACCGAAGAGGTCTTGGTACTTTTGTCTATTTCCCAATTTTTCTTTGTAAATGAACTTTTGTTAAAATTGTCACTGAAAATCTCTTTTGCATCACCGTTGGCATATAGCCCCGATGTTGTCACAAAAGCTAAAATTAGCAATAGAAGTAATTGTTTCATAGTATATTAATTGATAAATTTTGCTCGTCACCGAATAGCATAATATTTCAAAGAGCAAATATAAATAAAATTTTGCAATACTTAAGAAGTTGTTTAAATTTCTTTCAAAAAAGTTAATTACATTATTCGCGAGCTGTGCTTGCCTTTTTATAGGACATAAATTTAAACTGTTTCTTAATAATTTAAACAAATTTTCTGCAAGGAGAATCATTAATATCTTTCACAAAAAAATCGGAGCATTGCCCCGATTTTCACAAAAATTTTTATTCCACTTTTTTGTCACCTATCCACTTGCCGTAAAATATTTTTCTATCAGTCTTGAAGAGCGCTCCGTAACCTTGACGATAGCCGTCGGAGTATTTTCCGTACCAAAAATCGCCATTTGTCCAATAGTAGATACCGTAGCCGTGGCGGCGGCCATTGTAAACCTCGCCATAATATACGTCGCCATTGTTATAGGTTATCTTACTGAAAGAATAGGGTTTCAACGCCTCGGCAGGATATTCGACGTCACCCTCGATGGTGTGTACGCGAATAACCTTGCCGGTGGTCAGATTGTACTCGACAAAGGATTTTTCGCCACCGACACGCGCAATGCCCTTACCCATTGTTATTCCAAACACATGCTTGCCGCGACTATACTGTCCGTACACCTGACTGCCATCGTTTGCAAGAAAGTGTCCCCAGCCGTATATCACATTATCGACAAGCTGGCCGACATACTGCCCATGAGAGCTTGAGATGTACTTTATCTCACCCTCGTCGGCATAATCGCAAAAGACAGCTTGCAAAATATCGCTCATTTCATCGTAAAATTTCACCGTTGGCTGGGCGTTTGCGCACATTGACAGTGCCACTGAAAGCAACAAAAAAAATCTTTTTATCATATATACAATTTTTTCTCTTTAATATATTTCACAACATCGGGGTGCAACCATTGCGACACATCCTCGCCGGCCGACAAAGCACAGCGTATTTCTGTGGAGCTTATGTCGTAAAGCGGTGCTTGCAACCACTTGACATTTTCAGGCAGCGCGGGGGCAGCCTCGGCGCCACGCGGATAGACAATTATGCCGAAACGCGACACAATCTCGTCGCCCTTGTACCATTTATCTATTTTTTGCCAATTATCGGCGCCCATGAGCAGTAAAAAATCACGACCCGGAAAAGCAACCTCCAATGCTGCAAGCGTATTTATGGTATACGATGGTCGCGGCAGATGAAACTCAAAATCACTCGCAGCAACACCCTGTTCAGCGGCTATTGCCAGACGCACCATTGCCAAACGCTCGCCCTCATCGGTAAGAGTTTTTCCCTGTTTATGAGGGTTAAGCGGAGTTACCAAAAACCACACTTCGTCGGCAAGACCACTATCGCGCACTGCACGCGCCAATGCCACGTGTCCGCAATGAATGGGGTCGAAACTCCCGCCGAATATTGCCGTGCGAATTTTACTCACCGGGAATCTATTTTAAAAAGTTATTTACAACATCCAACAATTCAGCCTGCGCTTTTTCCAACGAATCGTTCACAATGACAACATCGGCACGCGAGGCAAAAGTCATTTCATATTCGGCTTTTTCGAGGCGTTTTTCCATCTCTTCGGGCGAAGTGTCGCCGCGACCTATAAGCCTGTTACGAAGCTCTTCCACCGAAGGAGCCTGCACAAAAATAAACAAGGCTCTGTCGCCATAGTAATTTTTAAGACTGCAACCGCCTTTAACATCAACATCGAAAAGAATGTTGTTCGTTTCGAGCTGTGCCTCGACCTGCGACTTCAGCGTACCATAGAAACGGTCTTTGTAAACCTCTTCATACTCAACAAATTCCCCTGCGGCAATCTTTTCGCGGAACTCCTCGGGCGAAAAGAAAAAATATTCCACGCCGTGACGCTCCTCGCCACGCGGCGGACGGCTGGTAGCTGAAATTGAGAATGTAAAAGAGGCATCTTTTGACATCAAATATCGCACGAGCGTCGATTTTCCCGACCCCGAAGGCGCAGAAAAAATTATAACCTTACCCTTTTTCATAAGCTACATGACATTTAGCACCTGTTCCTTAATCTGTTCAAGTTCGTCTTTCATGCGCACAACAATATTCTGCATCTCGGCATGATTGCTCTTGCTGCCGAGAGTATTTATTTCGCGTCCCATTTCCTGCGCTATAAAGCCGAGTTTCTTGCCTTGCCCCGTACCCTCGTCCATTGTCTTTACGAAATATTCAAGATGGTTGGAGAGACGTTGTTTCTCTTCGCTTACATCGAGTTTCTCTATATAATAAATAAGCTCCTGCTCGAAACGATTATTGTCATACTCGACGCCCAATTTCTTTTCGAGGGCATCGAAAATGCGGGTGCGTATTTTTTCCACACGCTCCTTTTCGTACTGTTCTACACTTGCAAGAAGAGAGGCTATATTATCAATCTTTTCATGGAATTTTGCAGCAAGAGACTCGCCCTCTTGACGTCGAAAATCGACCATTTCATCGAGAGATTTATTTATTGCCTCGAGTGCTACCGCCCACTCTTCCTCGGTAAATTCGCACACCTCTTTATGCGAAACAGACTCGGGCATACGCAGCACAACCTCCATTATATTCGACGGAATAGGCTGCGACATTTCGGCGGCAACAGCCTCTATCTGGGAAATATAGTTCTGCACAACCTCGCGGTTAATCGAAGGCATTGCAACCGTATTGTCCCCCTGCTCTATCCAAAGAGCAAAATCGACCTTGCCACGCTCGAGACGTCCGGCAAGCATTGCACGAATCTCCATCTCTTTTTCGCGGAACTGAGGCGCCACGCGCACAGTCAAATCCATAGACTTGCCATTGAGCGAACGAATTTCGGCACAAATTTTTTTATTCTGATACATTGATACGGCTTTGCCGTATCCGGTCATTGAGTATATCATAAAATCCAATATTTCAAAACTGCAACAAGCGCAGCACATATTGCAACGCTGTTGCAAATATACAACATCTGCCGTAAAATAAAAACAGAGAACAGGCAAAGATTTTTTCCAACGTTTTTTCTCTTTTTTTATTCAACAAGTTATATTTATCACTATCTTTGCAGTAAACTGCGAAGACATGCCGCATTCGCTGTGAGAAATTTTGAAACAAGTTTCATACTTTCTCGCTCGTTTGTTAATATCTTCAGTAGAATATAGAGCGAAAGTTTGTTGTTCTTTCAACAAGAGAAAAGAATATTCGCGCTACACATACATCAATGAAAAACAGAGTTTTACAATGGCAGTAATACTAAATATAGAGGCATCCACAGAGGTCTGTTCGGTGGCACTGAGCGAAAGTGGAGAGGCATTTTTCAATCGCGAGAGCCACGAAGAGCGCTCACATGCGCAAGTTCTTGCACCATTTGTCGAAGAGGCAATAGCAACCGCCGACAGCCGAGGCATGAAGATAGAGGCCGTCGCACTAAGTTGCGGCCCCGGCTCGTACACAAGCCTGAGAATAGCCTCGTCCACCGCAAAAGGAGTATGCTACGGCCGTGAAATTCCGCTGATAGCAATTCCCACCACCAAGATAATGGCAGTGCCGGTACTCTTTCGCGACGACCTACCCGAAGAGGCACTTTTGTGCCCCATGATAGACGCAAGAAGAAACGAGGTTTATGCAACAATATACGACCGCGCACTGAATACAATAGTCGATACACGCGCCGAAATTGTCACAAGCGAGAGTTTCGCCGAAATTCTCGACAAGCACCCCATCTACTTTTTCGGCAACGGAGCAGAGAAGTGCAGCACCATCATCACACACAAAAATGCGCACTTTCTTGACAAACACAAAAATCCGCTTGCAAAATGGATGATGCCCCTTGCCGAGCGCGCATGGCTCGACGAAAAATTTGAAGACATTGCCTATTTCGAGCCATTTTACCTGAAAAATTTCGTAGCAACAAAATCAAAAGACCTGCTAAAAACCCCGTAAGTCATTATGATGGAATATAATACCAAAAAGAAAAGACTACCCCTGCCCGAATATGGCCGCGCTGTACAAAAAATGGTAGACCACGCACTCACAATAGAGAATCGCGAGGAGCGCCAACAATGCGCCGAGACCATTGTCAGCATAATGGACGGAATGTTCCCCGTCGCAAAAGAGACCTCCGAAGTGAGACAAAAGTTGTGGGACCATCTGGCCATAATGTCCGACTTTAAACTGGACATCGACTACCCTTGCGAAGTTATACTCAAAGAGACATTCAACGAGCCACCCTCAAGAATACCCTATCTGAAAGGCGAGGTAAAAAACAGGCACTACGGACGTTTCGTGGAAAACATGATTGCCCACGCATGCGAAATGGAAGAGGGCGAAGAGCGCGACAAACTGATAGAGCTTATAACCATACAGATGAAAAAAGATTATCTTGCATGGAACAAAGACACAGTAGACAACAAACAGATTTTTGACGACCTGCGCGAATATTCCAACGGGGAAATAGACATACAAGAGGGCTACATAAAAGGCTACCAACAACATAACAACCAAGCGCGCAACAACCAGAAGCGCAAGAAGGTATTCAAGAAGAAATATTAAAGAACCGTTTAAACAAACACAGGCATGGCATCATTCATCATAGAGGGCGGCAAACGATTAAACGGAACAATCGTTCCGCAAGGAGCAAAGAACGAGGTGTTACAGATAATATGCGCCACACTGCTTACACCCGAGAAAGTGACAGTGGAGAATGTCCCCGACATTCTCGACGTGAACAACCTTATCTCGTTACTCATAAGAATGGGTGTCTCCGTCAGTCAAACAGGTGAGGGACGTTTCACATTCCAAGCAGACAGCATAAACATGGAATATCTCGAGAGCGACGAGTTTCTTAAAAGCTGCTCAAGCCTCAGAGGGTCGGTGATGCTCATGGGACCGCTGCTCGCACGTTTCGGCAAAGCCCTGATTGCCAAGCCCGGTGGGGACAAGATAGGCCGTCGCAGGCTCGACACACACTTTACGGGACTGATGAAATTAGGAGCAAAATTCGAACAGAATGAGAACCGACAGACATACAGCCTAAGCGCCAAACGTCTGAAAGGATGCAGCATGTTGCTCGACGAGGCATCGGTGACAGGAACAGCCAACATCATAATGGCAGCCGTGCTTGCCGAAGGAAAAACAACAATATACAACGCAGCCTGTGAGCCCTACCTGCAACAACTGTGCAAAATGCTCACACGCATGGGAGCAAAGATAAGCGGCATTGCCAGCAACCTTATAACCATCGAAGGAGTAGACTCATTAGGCGGATGCAACCACCGTGTACTTCCGGACATGATAGAAGTGGGCAGTTTCATAGGAATGGCTGCAATGACAAAGAGCGAAATTACAATAAAGGACGTATCGTTCGAGAATTTGGGAATAATACCCGAGAGTTTCAAGCGACTGGGAATAAAATTCGAGCAGAAAGGCGACGACATTTTCATACCCTCGCAAGAGAGCTATCAGATAGAGTCGTTCATCGACGGCTCCATAATGACCATAAGCGACGCCCCATGGCCGGGACTGACCCCCGACCTGCTTAGCGTGATGCTGGTTACCGCCATTCAAGCAAAAGGCAGCGTACTTATACATCAAAAAATGTTCGAAAGCCGCCTGTTCTTTGTGGACAAACTGATAGACATGGGCGCACAAATAATTCTGTGCGACCCCCACCGAGCCGTAGTCATAGGCCACAACCAACAGTTCAAGTTGAGAGCACGCACCATGAGCTCGCCCGACATACGCGCCGGAATTGCACTGCTGATAGCAGCAATGAGCGCCGAAGGCACCAGCCGCATAGACAACATAGAACAAATAGACAGAGGTTACCAAAATCTTGAACAACGCCTGTGTAACATAGGCGCAAAAATCACAAGGTCGTAAAAACATATACTAAAATGCTGAAAAAAGAGGATTTTATATACTTTGGGAAATTCACAAAGCCACACGGCACGAAAGGTGAAATAGGCATTGCCGGCGAAGGATTCCTGCTGGGCGACGATTGCGACTTTGTAGCCTGCGACATTGACGGAATATTGGTTCCATTCTTCATAGAAGAGTCGCGCACAAAAAACAACGACACGATAATAGTCAAGCTTGAGCGCCTCGACAGTGCCGAGAGTGTACGCTTCCTCACCAACCGCGCGACATACATTCCGCGTGAATGGGTAGACGACGAAGAGCATTTTACATGGAACTACTTTGTAGGGTTCGAGGCCGAGGACGAAAAGGCGGGAACATTAGGCGAAGTGACAGCTGTGGACGACAGCACCATAAACACCCTTTTTGTGGTTGAGCACAATGGCGAAGAGATTCTTATTCCGGCAAGCGAAGAAATGATAGCAAATATCGACAACGAAAGACGCAGAATAACCTTCAAACTGCCCGACGGACTTATAAACATTTAGCATCATGGGTAAAAACAAGATTAAAAAAAGTCTCACACGAAAATACAGACTTACCATCCACGACGAAAATAAGCTATTGGGTTTCAACATTTCGCCAATAGGCTTAATAATGTCGTTGACACTATCATTGCTGATAGTGATAGGAGTGCTGTACCTGATAATCGTATTCACCCCCGTTGGTGAATATCTCCCCGGGCATGTGAACGAAAAAGCCCGCGAAAAACTAATACAAGAGGTGCTGCGTGTAGACTCATTAAAAAACGAAATTGACAAGCAGGACAAATACCTTGCAAACATCAAGGCCATAATGTCAGGAGTAGAGATTGACAGCATTCTGCCCCCCGACACACTCACCACAAAAGAGGGCTACCCGATAGAAACAACTGAGAGAGAGGCCAAATTTGCCGAAGAATTCGAACAAAAAGAGAAATACAAACTGACGTCGCAAGCATCGACAGTGAGTGCATTGCAAGAACTACACCTCTTCCGTCCCACACAGGGAATGATAGTGAAAAAATTCGATGCCAATCTGCGTCACTACGGAGTAGACATTGCCGAGAACCCCGGCGAGAGTGTCCTTGCCATACTCGACGGCACGGTAATAATGAGCGACTACACTGCAAATGACGGCTATGTGCTTATCATACAACACAAGCAGAACCTGACCTCGGTGTACCGTAATTGCGACACCGTGCTTAAAAAGACAGGCGACAGAGTCACCGGCGGCGAAGTAATAGCATCGCTGGGCGAGAATAAAAACGAGGAACAGCCCAAAAAGCCCTACCTGCACTTTGAACTGTGGCACAGAGGCGAACCGCTGAACCCCGAAATTTACATTGCATTTTAGAAACAGTTTGCTTGCTCAAGCGCACAAACGACAAAAACCCAAAAAAGAATGACAGAAAGAAATAAAAGAGTAATAGCCGTGCTTGGCTCCACAGGCTCGATAGGCACACAAACCCTGCAAGTGGTAGAGGAACACCCCGAATGTTTCGAGGTATATGCCTTGACAGCAAATGAACGTGTGGAAGAACTTATCGAACAGGCTCGTAAATTCTGCCCCGAGGCAGTAGTCATCGCCAATGAGGCAAAATACGAGCAACTGAAAGAAGCACTGCAAGACCTGCCCATAAAAGTGTACAGCGGTTACGAATCGCTGTGCCAGATAGTACAATCGCAGCCTATCGACATTGTGGTCACAGCCCTTGTAGGCTTTGCCGGACTGCGCCCCACCATAGAGGCGATAAAAGCCGGAAAAGCAATAGCCCTCGCCAACAAAGAGACAATGGTGGTTGCCGGCGAACTTATAAACGAGCTTGCCATAAAACATCAAGTACCCATTTTGCCGGTAGACTCGGAACACTCGGCAATATTCCAATGTCTCGCCGGAGAGAGCGACAACAAGATAGAAAAAATAATATTGACAGCCTCGGGCGGCCCCTTCCGCACATTCAGCAAAGAACAGCTCGAAAGCGTAACAAAGGAGCAAGCATTGAAACACCCCAACTGGAGCATGGGAGCAAAGATAACCATCGACTCGGCCTCCATGATGAACAAAGGACTGGAAGTTATAGAGGCAAAATGGCTCTTCGGAGTAAAACCCGAGAACATAGAGGTTGTTGTACACCCCCAATCGGTTATACACTCCATGGTGCAGTTTGCCGACGGAGCAATAAAAGCACAGTTGGGAACACCAGACATGCGACTGCCCATAATGTATGCACTCTCCTACCCCACACGACTGTCGTCGAGTTTCGAGAGACTGAATTTCGCAACAATCAAAGAGTTTACTTTTGAACAGCCCGACACCGACCGTTTCCCCAACCTGCAACTGGCCTATCAGGCACTGACAATGGGCGGAAACATGCCATGCGTGCTTAATGCAGCCAACGAAGTGTGCGTGTCAGCCTTTCTGCAGGAAAAGATAAAATTCACAGAAATGAGCCGCCTGATAGAGCGTGCCATGCAAAGTGCCGACTACCGTCTGAAACCCACACTCGACAACCTCTTGGACACAGACAAACAGACAAGACGCATGGTCGAGGGATGGATATAAAAACCATACAATTCAAAAAAACGTTTAACCCCTAAAAAAGAGAGATAACAAAAAATTATGGAAATATTTCTAATACGTGCCCTTCAACTGATTATGGCACTGAGCCTGCTGGTGCTTGTTCACGAATTCGGCCATTTTTTATTTTCAAGAATATTCAAAGTAAGAGTAGAAAAGTTCTATCTTTTCTTCGATTATAAATTCTCGCTCTTCAAATGGAAACCCAAGAACAGCGACACGGAATATGGTGTAGGATGGTTGCCATTAGGCGGATATTGCAAAATATCGGGCATGATAGATGAATCGATGGACATCGAGCAGATGAAACTCCCCCCACAACCCTATGAGTTTCGCGCAAAGCCCGCCTACCAACGTCTGTTAATAATGATAGGCGGAGTGCTGTTCAACTTTATACTCGCCCTTTTCATCTACTCGATGATACTCTTCACATGGGGCGAAAGCTACTACGATGTACAAAAAGCCGGCTACGGAATGGAATTTAACGAAAATGCCAAGGCATTGGGCTTTATCGATGGCGATATTTTGCTGCGCAGCGGTGGCGACGAACTGAAAAAATACGACGTAGACCTGTTGCGAAAAATCATAGACGAGAAGAATGTTACAGTACTACGCGACGGGAAAGAGGCTACAATAGAGATACCCGAAGAGTTCGGCCTTCTTGACATAGGCAAAGAGAGCCCCTTCATGCAATACAGAATACCGGCAGTCATCGACAGCATTCTTCCGGGCAGCGCAGCAGCTATCGCAGGAGTGCAGCGTGGCGACAGCATCACAAATATTGCAGGAAAAAGCATAAATTCGTGGTACAAACTAATGACAGCCCTCGAAGACCTCAAAGCCACAGGCAACAACAAAGTAAACATCACAGCCATAAGAAACGGACAAGAGGTAATGCTCACAGCCAACGTAGACTCGACCTATAAATTGGGAGTAATGCCCCGCGACCTTGGCTACAAGCCCGTTGAACTTAAATACGGATTCTTCGAGTCGTTCCCCGCCGGAGCAATATATGGCTGCAACGTACTCAAAGGCTACGTCAGCGACTTTAAATATGTATTTTCGAGCGAGGGCGCAAAGTCGGTGGGCATGTTCGGAACAATAGGCAGCATGTTCCCCTCTGTATGGGACTGGCACCGATTCTGGTTGATGACAGCCTTCCTTTCAATCGTTCTTGCCTTTATGAACATACTGCCGATACCCGCACTCGATGGCGGTCATGTACTATTCCTGCTTGTTGAGGTAATAACAGGACACAAGCCCAGCGACAAATTCCTTGAACGTGCACAAATGGTGGGAATGATGATACTCTTAGGGCTCTTCCTGCTCGCCACGTATAACGACATTACAAGATTCCTGTTCTAATGAAAAAAACATTCTGCTTAGTGGCCATCACAGCAACAATATTATCCTGCGGCACAGCCACACAAACTGCACACAGCGCGCAGCCTGCCATGCAAGAGACACAGCTTAGCGACAGCGAGCGCGAAACAGCACGCGAGGCAAACAAATTCTCGCTAAGGCTGTTTGCGCACATATATAAAGAGGAGAAAGGCAACGACAACTTCTGCCTGTCGCCCCTAAGTGCATCGTGGGCACTGTCGATGGCAGCCAACGGTGCAGACGGCGCAACACGCGACCAAATGTACGCAACATTAGGATTCAAAGAGAGCGATGCAGAAAAAATAAACTCTTACCAACAAAAAATAATTGCACGATTGGCAAGCCTCGACCCCGAAAGAGTAACAGTGGGCATTGCAAATTCAATGTGGGTGAACGAAAATTTCAAAATAAAGAAAGAGTTTATAAAGAGCAACACAAAATTCTACGACGCAACCATAAAGAATATCAAATTCGACCCAGCGACAGTAAAAGCCATAAACGATTGGTGCGCACAAACAACACAAGGGAAAATTTCCGAAATAATAAAAGAGATTAGCCCTATGACGCAACTGCTCTTGATAAACGCCCTCTATTTTAACGGCCGCTGGACAAAGACATTCAACAAACTGGCCACAAAAGAGGAAGAATTCACCAAAGAGAATGGCGAGAAGGTAAAAGTGCAAATGATGCACCAAAATACAAAGCTCTACTATTTCGACAATGAAAATATACAAATGGCAGTAAAGCCATTCGGACAGGAAAAGTTTGACATGCTATTCATACTGCCGCGCGAAGGAGTGGCGATGGACGAATGCGTGGCACAGCTCGAAGAGAGCCTCGACACGTGGTTCGCAAAGAGCGAAAAGGAAGAGGTAAACTTAAGCCTCCCACGCTACAAGGCCGAGTATGGAACAAGCCTGAAAACCACATTGCAGAGCATGGGCATGAGCGACGCCTTTTCTCCTGTAAAAGCAAACTTCCAAGCACTGAGCAAAGAGGCTCTGTGCATAGGTGACGTGCTACAAAAAACCTTTGTAAAGGTAGACGAGGAGGGAGCCGAGGCAGCAGCCGTAACATCCGTCACACTGATGACAATGGCAGCAGGCCCACCACAGCCAAAAAACATGGTGCTTAACCGCCCATTCTTATATATAATAAGGGAAAGAGGAACAGGAAACATCCTTTTCATCGGCAAGAACGGCCATCCTAAAGAACAATAATTATATTATAACCAACAAAATAAAACCAAAAAAAATGAAAAGATTATTTGGAACATGCTTGCTGTTGCTGGTAGTATTGGCAAGCTTTGCAAAAACCCCGAAGTATGTATTTTACTTTATCGGTGACGGAATGGGACCCTCACACGTGCTTGGTACAGAACTTTACTTGGGCGAGCTTAAAGGAGAAATAGGACGCCCCGAGAAACTCTGTTTCACACAATTCACCAATAGTGCGCTTGTAACAACATTCTCGGCGAGCAACGGTGTTACCGACTCGGCAGCATCGGGCACAGCCCTTGCGACAGGCAACAAGACAAAGAACGGCTATTTAGGTGTAACAATGGATGGCACACCCGTATACAGCGTTGCACACGCAGCCAAAGAAGCGGGCTACGCAGTGGGAGTATCGACAACAGTGGGAATCAACCACGCTACACCCGGAGCATTCTATGCCCACCAGCCGGGACGCTCACGTTACGACGAGATTGGAAAAGACATGGTAACAGCAGGTTACGACTTCTACGCCGGCGGTGACCTTTTAGGCTCGGCCGAGAACCGCGAGGCAGTGTACAAAAGCGCGCAAGAGCAAGGCTACACTATTGCCAGAGGTTTCGAGGACTACAAACAGAATGGCAAAAATGCCAAAAAGTTGATGCTCTACCAAAAAGAGATTGCAACAGAGCTTCCCTACGCCATCGACCGCGAGGAGGGCGACCTTACATTGGCACAAATTACCGAGGCCGGAATTGAACACCTAAGCAAAAAAAGCAAAAAAGGATTCTTCCTTATGGTCGAGGGCGGCAAGATAGACTTTGCATCACACGCCGATGACGGTGCAACCATGCTCAACGAAGTAATAGACTTCGACAATGCCATAAAGGTAGCATACGAATTCTACAAAAAACGCCCCAACGAAACACTTATTTTAGTAACAGCCGACCACGAGACAGGCGGCCTTGTACTCGGTTACAGCAGTGCATACGCACTTAACCTCAAGCTCCTTGCAGCTCAAAAAGTGAGCGCCGAAAAAATGGGCTCTATCTTGCGTCGTGCAAGCCGCGCAAAAATGGAATTGCGCTGGGAGCGAGTACAGGAACTGTTGAAAGAGAACTTCGGCCTTTGGGACAAAGTGGAGCTTTCAAAAGAGGAAACTCACGAGCTTAGAGCATACTTTGAGCAGGCATACGCAACAACAGACATTGCCAAACGCGAGAGCAAACTTACATCGCTTGCCACAAGAGCCAAACAGATGATTAACCACAAGGCACTTCTCTCATGGGCAGGCCCCAACCACTCGGCAAGTTTCGTACCTATCTTTGCCATAGGTGCAGGAGCAGAGAAGTTCGACGGAGTAATCGACAACACCGACATTCCCAAAATGATAAAGAAAATAGCAAAATACGGAAAATAATCAACTTTCCGATTACTGCTCTAAAAATTCAACGATAGAAATTTAAACAGTTTCTTATTGTTGGGGACTATCCATAATTTTGTGTAAATAGAGATTACAGGGTTCAAGATACGAAC
>CAZXIQ010000002.1:0-26753 GCA_964640785.1 uncultured Bacteroidaceae bacterium
CAGCTTCTATCACCGGAAACAGTACCGATTCCCGCAGCTCCATTTCCAAGTCTGCCGTATCGCCCTCTTTGCAATCAACATCGGTAACATCGACCATACAAACATCCATACAAATATTTCCCACGTAACGAGCCTCTTTCCCATTTATAAGACAGTAGCCGCGACGATTGCCAAGCTTGCGGTTAAGGCCGTCGGCGTACCCTATGGGCAGTGCCGCTATGCGCGAGGGGCGCGAGAGTGTTCCACGACGGCTGTACCCCACAGTTTCGTCGGCCGGCACGTCGCGCAGATTAAGTATTATTGTCTTCAGCGTTGCAACAGGCTTAAGGCTGACATCTCTTTTTATCGGGGATACACCATAAAGGCCTATGCCCAGACGCACCATGTCAAATTGTTCGTCCGAGAATCGCTCAATACCTGCACTGTTGCAAATATGACGTAAAATATGATGCGGGAAGGACGCCTGCAACGTATCGGCAGCAGCGACGAAACGCTCTACCTGCAAACGGGAAAAATCGTCAAATTCACCACTGTCGCTACCGGCAAAGTGCGAAAATACGGAACGCGGAGTGAGGGCGCACTGTTTTTTTAACTCCTCGACAAGCGCAGGAACTTCCTCGGGGAGGAACCCCAAGCGGTGCATTCCTGTATCAATCTTTATATGTACAGGGTAGTCGGTTATTCCCTCGCGTGTGGCAGCCTGAACAAGTGAGCGCAGCATGGAGAAACTGTACACCTCTGGTTCGAGTTTATTTGCGAAAAGTGCGCGCAAAGAGCACATTTCGGGATTCATGACTATTATACCCGTCGAAAGCCCGGCATTGCGCAGCTCGACACCCTCATCGGCCACAGCAACAGCCAGATAGTTCACATGGCAATCCTGAAGAGTGCGTGCAACCTCCATTGCCCCGGCTCCGTAAGCAGAGGCCTTGACCATGCAGATTACTTTCGTGTCGGGTCGCAGAAAATTGCGGTAGTGATTGAGATTCTCGCGCAGTGCGCTCAGGTTCACTTCGAGAACCGTTTGATGCACCTTCTTTTCAAGAACATCGGAAATTTTCTCGAAACGAAAAGCCGGAGAGCCTTTAACAAGAATAACCTCGTCGCGAAGGTCGGCAAACTGCTGCGACGCAATAAACTCCTCGACCGTTAGAAAGAAGTAGCACTCAAGGTTCAACTTTTCAAAGCGCGCAGCCTCGGACTTTATGTCGCGGCCTATGCCTATGAATTTTTCTATGCCACGCTTCTCTATGTAACGGGCCACCGTGCGATAGAGCGAACGTGCCGTCTGCCCCGTCTCTTTCAGGTCCGAGAGGATGAGCGTCTGACGCAAGTGAGGCATTGCACCACACCTGCGCTCCATAAAGTCGAGCGCAATATCGAGCGAGGCTGTGTCGGAATTGGAATTATCGTTTATAAGCACACAATTATTCACGCCCTCTTTAACTTCGAGACGCATTGCGACAGGCTCCAAGCGAGCCATACGCTCGGCAATAACCTCGGCAGGTATCATCAGATAAAGAGCAGCGGCGAGGCAATTTATCGAATCCTCTATCGAGGCATCATCGAGAAAAGGAATGCTGTAACTATTCTCGAAGGATAGGTAACGATAGGTTATTTTTGTATTTTCGCCACCCTTTTCTATGGAGCTTATGTACAGCGGACGCTCGGGGTCTTTACACGACCATGCAATTTCGCGCGAAGAGATGAGCGAGCGGCGTACACCGTTGGCAAGCATGGGATTGTCGCCATTGTATATGATAATGTCACAATCCTTGAAGAGCGAGAGTTTCTCGACGCATTTCTCTTGCATGCTGCTGAAATTCTCTTGGTGCGCCTCGCTGATGTTTGTTATTATTCCTATCGTGGGACGAATTATTTTCTGCAAATTGTCCATTTCGCTCTGTTGCGAAATTCCGGCCTCGAAAATACCGAGTGTCGTCTCCTCGCCAAGCAACCACACAGAGAGCGGAACGCCTATCTGGGAATTGTAGCTGCGAGGCGAACGTGCAACAACATAGTTGTCGGCCGTCAGCTGGTAGAGCCACTCCTTTACGATGGTTTTACCGTCACTGCCGGTGATTCCCACAATGGGAATTTCATATTGGCCACGATGGTGGGCTGCAAGCTGTTGCAGAGACTGCAACGTATCCTTCACCACCAGAAAGCCTGCCTCGGGATAGCGCGTGTGGTCGAATGTCGTGTTTACCATAAAGCTGCGCACACCGCGCTTGTAAAGTTCATCCACATAGTTGTGCCCGTCGCCGTGACGTGTGACGATGGCGACAAACAGCGTCTCGTCGGGGAAACTCAACGAACGGCTGTCGGTAAGCAGCCTCAGTATTTTCACATCGGGACTATTGCCCACATATTGAGCTTTTATTATTTTGCTTATCTGTTCTATGGTGTACGACATTGCTCTATTTCATTTGAAAAGTCAAAGAAAGGATATTTTTTTATCATTTCTTCTATCTTTAACAATAATTTGCTTTTAAAATCTTTATAAGCCTGCGAACAAGGGTCAAAAGGACGATGAGAGAGCGCACGTGTTATTTCCTCGACCTGTGTGGCGAGCCTGTCGGCAGCAGCATCGAAATAAGAGGCTCTGAAACAGTCCCACACATAGCCTGCCGCCACGTCCGAGGGGTGTATCATATCCTCGGCGTAGAAACGATAGTCGCGCAACTCGTCGAGAACTATTTCGTATGCCGGGAAATAAAACACCTTGCCCGGGAAACACCTTTTAAGTTCCTCGACAGCAAGCAACAACACAGCCTTGCTCACCTGATTGCCATGCGCCCCGTCGCGTATGTGACGTATGGGGCTCACGGTTAGCAGAAGTTTAACCTCGGGAGAATGGCGGCGTACATCTTCGAATGCCTGTGCAATGGCAGACACAACCTCGTCCACCTTCAGCAGGGAACGTGTAAACTCGCTACCGGGAATTTTGTGACAGTTTCCAACAACCATATTATCACTCTTGCGCCTGTACACATACGCAGTGCCGAGAGTAAGCGTCAGCAGGTCGAGCCCCGAAAGGAAAGAGCGCGCTTGACAAATGGAACCATTCACAGCCGAAACAACATCGGCCTTGTCGCCACGCGAAAAGTCGCCATGATGCAACATACTGTGCCAACGTTCGCCATGAAAAACAAGTTCATGCGACTGTTCGGTGAAAAGTTCGCCCCCCGCTATGCAGCGCACGGCGGCAGCTATCGACAAAGGGTTATAAAGTATGCCAAAAGGGTTAAGAAGCACAGGAAACTTACACGCAACAAGCCTTTTGCCTATATTCTCGGCAAAGCAAGAGCCCATAATCATCTGTTTGGTAGCGTATGAAATTTCAAGCTCCTTTTTGGGAAGTTCAACAGGAATCGTAAGACGCATTTGCAAAAATTTAAACACTCTCTAACATCTGCAAAAATAACAGAAAAACAGATTAAAATCATCGCAAGTAACATTTTTTGTACCGCCGAAAGTTATTTTTATTAAAAGAGACACCATTTACCGAAAAAAATACCTATTTTCGCTTACCGAAAAACAAACTTTCTACAAGAACACACGCGAATATGGAAAATTACATTGTATCCGCACGAAAATATCGCCCCGACACATTCGAGTCGGTAGTTGCACAAAAATCACTGACGACCACCCTGAAAAATGCCATACACACAGGGAAATTGGCTCACGCCTATCTCTTTTGCGGGCCGCGAGGAGTGGGAAAGACCACCTGCGCACGTATTTTCGCAAAGACCATCAACTGCGAACATCCGACAGCCGAAGGCGAGCCTTGCAACAGTTGCGAGTCGTGCAGGTCGTTCAACCAGCAACGTTCATTCTCGATATACGAGCTTGACGCAGCCAGCAACAACTCTGTGGACGACATTCGCGGGCTCAACGAACAGGTGCGCATTCCGCCACAAGTGGGACGTTACAAAGTGTACATCATCGACGAGGTACACATGCTGTCCCAAGCAGCCTTCAACGCATTTCTGAAGACACTCGAAGAGCCGCCCGCACACGCAATATTCATACTCGCAACCACCGAAAAACACAAAATCATACCCACCATACTGTCGCGCTGTCAGATATATGACTTCAGCCGCATAGAGAACAACGACATTATCGCCCACCTGAAAAGCATAGCCGACCGCGAGGGAATAACAAGCGAATATGACGCATTGCGCATCATTGCACAAAAATCGGACGGTTGCATGCGAGACGCACTATCGCTGTTCGACCAGATGACAAGTTTCACACAAGGCAACCTCACGTACGACAAGGTCATTGGCAGCCTGAACATACTCGACTATGACTACTACTTCAGATTCACCGAGCATATACTTGCGGCACAAACCTCGCAACTGCTGTTGCTCTTCAACGAGATTCTAAACAAAGGATTCGAAGGCAACATAGTCATTGGCGGCCTTGCATCGCATTTCCGCGACCTGTTGGTGGCAAGCGACCCGGCCACACACCCGCTGTTGGAATGTGGCGAAGAGCTGCGCAAAAGATACATAGAACAGGCAGCCAAATGCCCGCCCAAATTCCTGTTCCGCGCCATAAAACTGTGCAACGACTGCGACGCAAACTACCGTTCGAGCCGCAACAAACGTCTGCTTGTAGAGCTTACGATAATACAACTGTCACAAATAACGACAGAGAGCGGCGAAGAGGGGTCGGGGCAACGCCCTACACGACTGAAACCAATATTTAACACCCCCGGCGGACAAGCACCGGCAACGGCACACACACAGCCCACAAGCCATGAGACACAGCCTGCCCCTGCAAAGAACGAGACACAGGCACAAGAACAAGCACCCGCGCCCGTAGCGACACCCACACAGGCCGAAAAGCCCGACCGGCAGCAAAGTGCCCGACCGGCAGTGCTAAGCGGACGTCCCGAATCACTAAAAAGAAATATAGAAAGTACAAAGGCTCCATTCGGAGGAATGTTCAGACGCACACACACCGCAGCCACACGAAGCGAAACAGCACCCGTTGCACAGCAAACAACCGGGAGCAACAACGACACACCCGCGACAGAGGCTCCGAAACGCACAGCGCTGACACAAGAGAACCTATCGCAAAAATGGTTCGAATATGCCCTGCAACTGCCGGTAAACGAGCATGCCCTTGCCGATAGGATGAAGATTATAAACCCTGAAATAATGGACGAAAATTCATTCGTCATAAGGGTAGACAACCAACATGTCTCGGAACTGTTCGCAAAAGAGGCAAAAAGCATCACTGCCTACATTGCCCGTGCCCTTGGCGGTGGCAACATCGAAATGAAGATAGAGCAGAACGCACAGCAGGTGCAACGACGCATTTACAACCGCACAGAGCAATTTAAATTACTGACAGAGAAGAACCCTGCTCTTGAGAAACTGCGCAAGCATCTTAACCTCGACTTTTCTTGAGAAAAATTAGATAAAATATAAATTCAAACAGTTTTTTATTATGGCGATTGAGGTAAAAGTTACCTCAGTCGCCGTTTACTTTTTATATTCTACGGTAGTTTTTATCGATGAATATAAGACAAAAGTAATTAAAGAAACTTTACCCTCCCCAACATTTAACCACCTGTAAACTTTAAAGAACCGATTATACCATAAACACAAAAAACAACAGGTTGCACCCAAAGAGTGCAACCTGTTGAAATATAATCAATCAGTCAATTACTTCAAAGGAAGATACCAGTTATTCTGGTCGCTAAGAGTATTATAAAGATCGGTATCAATCTCGTACTTCAAGACAGAACCATCGCTACCCATAGCACCCTCTGTATCGTAATACATATTAACCTTATTGTCGTATGCACGAGCAGCAACACGCTTAGCAAGAACATCGTTGCTATCCATAGCTTTTGCGAAACGGATAAGGTCGGTGAAACGATAACCCTCGAATGCAGTCTCAAGAGCACACTCATCAAGGATAAGGTTACGCAAGTAATTTATTCTGTCGGCCTTTGTAATACCGTAATCAACACCGAGAACAACAGGGTTGCCATCCTCGTCAGTTACCTGATTACCCTCTTCGTCGAGCTGATAAACAATCTGTCCCTCATCAACTTTATCAAAGTAAGCAGCGATTACAGAGTCATTGTCGAGAGTATAATATGTGTCTCTATCAATATCACCCGAACCAAAACAGTGGATACCGATGTTACCGTTAAACTCAGACTCAGAGAAGTCCATTGCAATAACATCGTATGCTGCATTGTAACGAATTTCCTCTTTCTCCTCTGTCAAGGGAACCATTACAGCCACCATCACAGGCTCCATTACAGGATTGCCATCAGCGTCAAGTACGGGATTACCCTCTTCGTCGAGTTTCTCGGCATAAACAATGTTGCCCTCTTCGTCAAGTTTCTCGGTGAGAACAACGTTACCCTCTTCGTCGAGTTTCTCGGTGAGAACAACGTTACCCTCGTCGTCGAGTACCTCAACTGTCACTGTTACAGTGTCAGGAATGTCGCTGATACGTTTCTTAACCTCGAACTTACCATTGTGCTTGATAGCAACGTCCTTACCTTCTTTAAGACCAAGACCGTACTTAAGAATGTGCATAGCCATTTCAGCCGCACCTTCCCAAGAACTGCTCTCTTGAGTGTCGCCACCGGTGATAATATCGGTAGCACCCTCGTTTGCCAAACCTGCAAGAGCCTCGGCAAGGCGCAAGTAAGTCTGAACAGGACGACCAAACTTAATGGTTCTGATCTGTGTGCTGTACATGCTGGCGAATTTTGTAATCAATCCGTTGTACTTCATACCGGTCTCGTCATTCTGAAGGTTGTCCTCTACAATTTGATATATACGAACATCACCGGTTTTTTCGCGGTTGGGGTTGTAAACAACATACGGATTGCTGCTTACACGGTCATTGTAGTAGCAATAAGTCTGACGTTTGCTCAATCCGTAGAAACCGGGAGCTGCAGCTACCTGATGCGAACCGATTACTGTCATATCGCCAACAAGAATGCTCTGCAATTCAGATACCGAACCATACTCGGTAGATGACGAGAATGTTGCAAGTGACAATGTATTTTCCTTTGTTACAGGCGCTGTCAAAGGCATATAGTCACCCATGGGGAATTCGGCTGTACCTTCGTCAGATGCCCAGTATGTACGGTTATTTACACCATTCACAGCATACTTCTTGTCACGGATAAGGTTATAGTAGCAATCGATTGCGTTTTTATAATCTTTCTTCCAAAGATAGAGGTCGCCGAGCAACTGGCGTATGGGCATAAAGTAAAGTTCTGTTGCATAATTGAGGCCGCTGAACATGGGCATGGGGTACTGTGTGGGGTTTGCATAGGGGCGCAAATCCTCGATAAGTTTGTCGGCAATTTCCTCAATACCAAGAGCGGGACGGCTGAACACCTCCTGTGACAAACTGTGTGTAAGGATGGGCTCTGTAAAGTAGGGAACACGACCATAGTTGATTGCCAACTGAAGGTATGTCCATGCACGTGCACTCTTCACAGCCACATACTCGCGAAGCATAGGTTTAACATTGTCACGTGTAAGAGTAGTGTCCACACGTGCAAGGTAGATGTTACAGTTGTTGATGATTGCATAGTAATCTTTTGCACTCAGATATTTGTTGTCACCGCTAAAATCGAAACGAGCAATTTTCTGAATATCGGTAACAGCGCTACCTTCGTTCACAACCATAAGGTCACCGCGCAACTCGCCAAGCAACACCTGACGGTCGGCAACAGCCTGAATATTCTTCAAGATACCGAGAACAGAGTAAACTGTATCGTTGAGTGTCAAAGGACTCATGTCATACTCCACACGGTCCGAATCAACTTCGAGCATATCCTCGCACGAGCTCATGAAAATGGCTCCACAGAGTAATATGCAAAGACTATAAATAAAATTCTTTTTCATCATTTTCGTTGAATTATGTTTTTCCAAGTTTCTTAATGAACCCCGCTCGGCAATACCGGTTACCCGGTACATGCCTGCGGAAATTTCATATCTCAGATTATATTTTCATTAGAGATTAATCTTTACACCCAAGTGGAAACTACGGCTCTGTGAAAGAACACCGGCATCTACGCCTTGGTACAATACGTTATTGCTAACAGAGAACTCGGGGTCGCTGCCCAAGTAGTTTGTAAAGGTAAAGAGGTTCTCGGCTGCACCCCAGATGGTGATACCCTGCAACCAGCTCAACGCAAGAGGCAAGTTGTAAGCCAACTGTATCTTCTTACGGCGCAAGTATGATGCATCCTCAATCCAACGGTCCGAGAAACGGCTGTTACCCATGGGGTCGCCATAAACAATACGCGGAGTATTTGTTATCTGACCATCGTATGACCAACGGTTGAGCATAGCAGTTGTCTGGTTGAAGAAGTTGCTACCGCTCTCGAGCTGCTGACGATAGTAGTTGTAAGCGTCGTTACCCAAAGAGTAGTTAAAGAGAACATCGAGTTGCCAGTTTTTGTATGTAAACTTAGAGAAGATGTTACCATAGAGGTCGGGGTGAGGATCACCGATAACCACTTTGTCAGCGTCGCTTATCTCGCCCTCGCCTGTCATATCGACAAACTTCATGTCACCAGCCTTGAAGTACTCTCTTTTACCTGTTGCATCAACCTGATAGATTGCTGCATCGGCAGCCTCGGCTGCAGTAGCAAACACTCCGTCGGTCTTGTAACCATAGAATGCACCGATAGACTCACCAACCTTGGTAACAACCTCGCCACCGTAAACCGATGTAGGTTTAATTTCCTCGTCAAGAGCTGTAATCTCGTTCTTGTAGTGACCGGCCGATGCACCAAGCTCCCAAGTAAAGTTCTTGCTGTTGATAACCTTTGCATTGATAGATGCCTCGAAACCGATGTTCTCCATTTCGCCACCGTTGCTCCAGTATGTACCCATACCTGTTACATATTTATAAGTCTTGTTCACGATGAGGTCTTTTGTTGTAGCCTTGTAAGCGTCGAACGAAAGAGCCACGCGGTCGTTGAACAGGATAGCGTCAAGACCAACATTGAAACGCTCTGTTGTCTCCCATTTGATACCGTCGTTCTCTACGTTACCAAGTTCGAGACCCATCTGAGAGTCGTTGTACTTAATTGCCTGCAAGTAGCTCTGAGCAGCATAATAATCGATAGCATCGTTACCTGTTACGTCGAAACCTGCACGAAGTTTCAAAGAGTTGATGCCGGGAACCTTGAACCAAGACTCTGATGATGCCAACCATGCAGCCTGCAAAGAGGGGAAGATACCCCATTTTACGCCACAGAGATCAACACCGCCATCGGCATTCTTACCGAAACGTGAAGAAGACTCCATTGAAACAGTACCCTGCAAGAAGTAACGTGTAAGATAGTTATAATCAGCATTCAAGTACCATGCCATGTTCTTCCACTGGTTGTTGTCACCGTCTACCTTAAGGTCGGGGAAGTCTTTCTTGATATTTACACTGTTGTCGTTCGAAGAGTTGTTTGCCGACAAGAAGTTACCATCGATTCTGAAGTTTGTGTAACGGAATCCACCGAATACATCAAAGTTGTGCGAACCGAAAGATTTTTTCCAAGCTACACGTGTGTCGCTTGTTATTGTAGACTCTTTACCGAAGTAAGATGCCAACGAGTTACCGATTCTGTGACCCAAGCCCTCTACATAGAAGTGATATTGGGGGTTGTTCGAGTCAGAACCATAGGGAAGATAATACTTCTCGCTCATACGGTGCAATGAGTAGTTGAAAAGTTCGCTGAAAGTGAAGTCGCCCAATTTGTACTCGGGAGCAACGCTCAATGTGAACTGTGTGTACTCTTGGAAGTTCTTATTCTCGCCACGACCCTTTGCAAGAATTGTAAGGGGGTTGTAGTAAGAAGACTTACCTGCTGCGTTGATACCCTCGCCACCAAGCATCAAAGCCTCGTAAGCAAAAATATCGGAGTCGTCGATGGTACCTGTCTTGTCACCCAAACGAGAGAACTTGTAAGGGCTGAGGAAAGGAGCCTTAATCATAGAGAGGAAACCTATTGAAGAGATTGCTCCATTTTCGTAGTCTGTGGGAGCACCATCGTCGAGCAATGAACGCTGAACACGGCTGTAACCAATGTCGAAACGTGTTGTGAAGTTCTTTGCCAATACAATGTCAGAGTTGAAACGGATGTTCAAACGGTTGAAGTCGTTTGACTCCAATGCGCTCTCGGCATTTGTGTAACCGAGTGAGAAGTTGTACATAGCAATGTCATCACCACCCTCTACATTAACCTTGTAGTTCTGAGTGATAGCCTCGCGATATACATAGTCCGACCAGTCTGTCTCGTTGTGATACATGTTGTAGTACATGTAGTTGGGGTCACTCTGCAAGAAGGGGAGGTTAGACATTTTTGTGTTTGTCAATGTACCTACCATTTCGTTGGCATAAGTGCGGAACTGCTCGGCCTTCATCATGTCGGGAAGGTTGGGAGTAAGTGTCACACCACCATAGATGTTTGCTGTGATGCGTGTAGCCATACTCTTACCGCGTTTGGTGGTAATGAGAAGTACACCGTTTGCAGCACGTGCGCCATAGAGGGCTGTTGCATTCTTCAACACTCTTACATCGTCAATATCGTTGATGTCGATAGCCGAAAGAATGTTGTTGTATGCACCCATGTGGATAGCACCGGTATTCTCTTGCAGGTCATAGATAACACCATCCACTACAACCAAAGGCTGTGTGTTTGCGTTAAGTGAATTGACACCGCGAATGAACATCGCCGCACCGATGGCGGGAGCGCCCGAACGAGTGATTGAACGTACATCGGCACCAAGATTGTTGGCAATCTCGTCATCAACAGTCAAGGCAGGGCCGTGACCGATGGTGGTGTTGTTTGTAGCTGTAATTACAATATCCTCGTTGTACTTTGTACTGAACTTATCAGTGTAGATGTAAACGTCGATAACGTCGTTGTCCTGTACCGGACGCTGAACAAGAGCGTATCCGGGTGTAGAGAAGTTAAGCAGAGTTACATACGAAGGGATGTTCAAAGAATATTTACCCTCGGGGTTTGTCATTGCTGTGACATTGCTATGTCCGGTACCTTGTACGCGAACACCGGGCAGAGGCTCTTTTGTTGCTGCATCATATACAGTACCTGTAATTTTACGCGCCGCAACAATTTCGGCTGCAGCGTTCTTAGCTTTCGCAGAAACGCTATCGTTCGCTTCGTTACCGCCAGTAACCATAGCGGAAACGGTGGCGGTAGATGACATCAGCACTGCCAATGTCACCATTGCTTGCATAATTTGTCGCATATACATAGTTGATTTTTTAATTTTCATACTCTTGATTATACATTACTCCTCATCATTCTCAACAGGTTCCAAGATAACAAGGTCTACACGCAACTTACGGTCATAAATTGCATCCCAGCTATCCTGTCGCTTAACTGCATTCTTAACCTCAAGAGTAACTGTAAACATATCCTTCGTTAATCCATATTCACTGCAGTTGAACTTAATCTTCTTGCGAATTGTAGGATCTTTCGAGTCACAGAACCATACTGTATCGATACCTGTGGGGTCGTTCTCAAGACCTGTCACACTTGCAAACTTAGCCTTGGGCTTACCATCGCTACCCTCGTTACCCTCGTTAGCCGACAATGTGAGGTCGAGCAAGTTGGGCTTGGACAATGTATGTGCCATTGAATCTTTCGATGCAACGTGTGCGGGAACAACAACAACACCTACATAGTAGCTGCCCGAAAGAACCTCGGGAATTGTCCATGTCAATGACTGGTTCGAAGATTTAGAAAGACCCTCGAGCTCGACATAGATAAGGTTATCAACTTTGTTTGCTGAATCTAACGAATGGTGCAAGTCATATTTCGAAACAATCTTTGTCACGTGACCAGTCTCTTTACCGGACTTTGTAAAACCACCGGTTGCACCGCCATAGGTCTTACCCTGATATGTAGAGTGCTCACCCTCGACAATGATTGTGTCGTGCCACAAATAGAAGGGGCTGAAGTTGAAGTTGTCTTTCAAGTAGAAAGAACCGTTAGACAACTGCGCACTGTCGATAACACCGTTCATAAGGTCGCTCTTGGCAAAGAGACGACGTTTGCCGGCTTTGTAGGTAGACATCAACGAGTCGCGTACAGCTATTGTAACGTGACCTTTACCGGGAGTAGGCTGGTCGTTGGTGCTGAATACCATGTGATTCAACAATGCCTTACGTGCATAGTAGTGGCACAATGAGTCGTTGGCTCTTTTAGCAAGCTCGTAATCAGTTTCAGAAATTTTGCTTGTCTTGGGAGTATGAATCTTGAAAAGTTTCTCAATCTCGGGTACAATCTGGTTCCATACATTGTTGCTGGGAACGAATACCACGTACGACGAGTCCTCAAGTGTAATATCACCGAAACCTGCTACTGTCTTGTCACCGTAGAGCTTGAACCACTGGTTAGAGTTTGTAAATACAGAGTCGATGTAAGTCTTGTCACCGTTTACGGTAGGACCTTCGATACTCAAACCCTCGTTAAACTCTCTTTTGTTGAACGAGTAGAGGAATTTCGCTACGCTATCGGCGCCTTCAACATCCTCGATGTACTCCCAGATATTGGGAAGATAACTAACCGCACCACCCAACTTGTGGATAATACCGTTGGCTACGCGAATATTCTTCTCTGTAACGTCGATTCCATCGAATGTATAGTTGTAACCAATGCTATCACGTTTACCTACAAAAGGTACCATCTTCTGGTTGAGAAGAAGAATAAAGTTATCCTCTTCAAGCTCGCCTGAAGCTGTCAAAAGATAGTTTGCTACGTGAGAACCTACCAAACGGTCAAATACCTTGTCACGTTCGGGCTTTTTGCCATTCTCGTCCATCACAAGCATCTGCAACCAAGGCTCTGCGTCGAATACCTCATTAACAGGTGCCCACAAAGTGTAAACACGCGACTGATTGAACAATGAATCGGCGAAATTAACCAGATTACCGTACTTATCGACGATATTCATTGAGTCCAATACTGCGCAAAATTCTGTAAGGTCTTTATCCTCTCTGATTTTCTCAAGGATTGATGTCTTACCGGCAATTGTGCCATTGTCCTTGTAATGGTCGTCCCAATCATCGGTGCAGGCAGTGTTAATGAACAATGCACTCAATATGGCGACAGCCATCGACATTCCATGTTTTAATTTTCTATTCATATTATTTATAATTTAATTTATTCGTAAAATCAGTAGCGGTCTTCGGGCTTTGTGGGGTCGGAAATAACAGACTTGGGAACAATCTCGAAATAGTCGTGATGTCCTTGTGTGTTAAGAGCGCCATCCTCACGCACGTTTTTCATGCGGAACCAGTGATCACCCTGTGTCAGTGTAAACATACCCAGCACATAACGTATGGGTACGCTTGTTTCACGTGTTTCTGTACCACCTGCAACCTTGAACGAGGCGGGAGCCTTCATCCAGTTACGGTTGTGCATCTCTTTGTCGTTAGCAGAAATGGCCGCCTCGTCACCTTCGAAGTCCGAATCGGGGATAAAGCCGATAAACTCTTCAGTGTCTGTACTGTATCGAAGGTCTACGGGAATACCTGTGGGCTTGCCATCGATGTAGAACTGAACAACACTACGGTTGCTGTAACGGGCATAACCGAAACGAAGTTCGTATGTTCCTGCGGGAACATAAGGCATACGATACTCTATGTCGAAGAGTGCCGATGCAAGCATTTCGTCGCCTTGATAGTTGTTCCATCCGTTACGAGCACTAAGATAGAAGTTGTCGCTTTGTGACGACCTGAACTTGGCACGCTCGAGGTAACCATCGGGAATATGGAACACGTCCAATGTCGATGTGTAGTCGAACCAACGAATGTTGTTGTTTGTCAGTTCGGGGAACCACGATGCAAAATCCCAACGCATACGTTCGTTAAGAACGTTACCCTGCATCTCTTCCTCGTTGTAAACAAGTATCTTGTTGATGGGGTGCAGACGTCCGTTCAAAGCCTCATCTTTGAAGTCGGGCATGTATGTCAGAATGGTGGTGGGAGAGTAAACTACAACATTCAAGTGCTTGCGCATGTCGGGATTGTAGAATTTCTTACCCTTGTTCTGAGCATAGTTTATAACAACGTCGGTGTTATACTCGCTGCTTGTCAAGGGGCGTGTAACCTTTATCATAGTATAAGGCAACTCTGTATCGAAGTAGTCGCTGCGGTCGAACTGCGAACCATACATCATAGTTTCACTGTCGTAATGGTTCTTGTAGTTCTCCATGATGAATCCGCCGGGGCCTGTTCCACTTGCATATTGCAACTGACGGTCGAGAATGTGATAAGCCACAAACTTATACAGAGCATTCTTGGGACTTGTATAAATTGTTGCATCCTCGTAGCCGTACCACTTGTAACACTCATCAATGAGTGCTTTTTCGTCGGCAATACCCTGCTCTTTGAAGATAGAGTCGGGCTCGACAAGCATAGTGTACTTGAACTTACGTGCAGAGGGGTAATAAATCTTGTGCTGTGTATTACTTTTCGCGTAATCCGATGGCGAAGGTTTACCTGCCACAGAATTGGGGTTGTTTACATAGTCCAAGTCCTCTACAAGACGCATCACAGAGTCAAGACCTGTCATTTCCAATATCTTCGCCCAGATACCGAAATGATTTGTCTGCGAAATAAGAAGGTCGGGCAGCAAAGCTGTCGAAGGGTTGAGCACAGCATCCAATGTCTGCACAATACCATTTTCAACTTCCTGATCAAGAACAATTATTCTTGAGCTGTAGTTTAGGAAAGGATATACAGAGCCTGTACTATCGTCCACCATGTATGTCATGGTAATGAAACGGTCGTTCATGTTAGGCGAGGGGAATGCACCTTCGGTAAGGTCTACTGTCATATAAGATCTTTCGAGAACATGGTTCTTGACAATTTCGGTACACATAGAATCCGAGAGGTCTTCGAGAAGAGGACTGTGAACGCCTGTGTCGCGGAAGTCTTTCGGCAAAAGAGTTCCATCGTCCAAAGCCTTCATGTCGGCAACCCATTTCTCGTACTGCTGTTTTATATAGTTCTCGACAGCTGTGTTGGTGGGAGCGAAACAGGTGTATTGTCCGTATGTGGACAAAAGGTTACGCGCTGTTGCCACCTTGGAATAATCGCCATCTGAGCCGGCCTTGCCAATATAAGCATGGTCGAGGATGTAAAGGAAACTGCTGAAAGTTTCCGAACGATTCTCAAGATAATCGACAACCGTCTCACCGGTAAATGTGTAACGGTTCGACTGGTCAATATCGTCCGTACAGCATGTGCAGCACAAGGCCACGCACACCGTCAGAACGACAAGAACTTTGTCGAGAACTATCTTATATATATTATTTATACTAAGCATAACTTACACATTTATTAATACTTATCTTCAGGCTTTGTAGGGTCTGATATTACACTACGGGGAACAATTTCGAAGTAGTTGTGCATAAATTCACTGGTGGTATTACCCATTACGTTTTTGAAACGTATCCAATGGTCGCCTTCAGACAGCGTGAACGTACCGATGATGATACGAGCAGCATTGTAGGCGTCGCGCAAATTTACAGAGCCGGAACTTACAAATGCCGAGGCGGGGCCTTTCATAAAGCCTCTGTTGCGGCGTGCTTTGTCGTCCTCGTCGATAGCCTCTTCGCTGTCGAAATCTCTGTCGTATTTAAAGTCGAAACGCTCAGCTACAAGCTCACTGCCATTCTCTGTACGCAGGTCGATGGGAATACCTGTTACCTTACCATCAACATAGGTCTGGGCAATACCGCGAGTGTCGCAAAGACAGGTACCGAGACGCAACTCGTATGTTCCTGCGGGAACGTGAGGTATACGGTACTCAAAGTCGTACTCACCCGAGGTGATAATTTCGTCGCCCTGATAGTCGGCGAAACTACCTGCGTTACCATTGTGTGAATAGAGGTAATACATGCTGCTGCCGTTTGCACGGAAACGTATACGCTCACAATATCCATCGGGAATACGGTAGTATTTCCATGTCATATTGTCGGTACCCATTGTCCAACGGATATTATTGTTGGTAAGCTCGGGGAAGAATGCCATGAAGTTCCAACGCATACGTTCGTTAAGTACGTTACCCTTCATTTCGTCTGTGTTGTATACCAACATTCCATCGATGGGGTGAATCATTGCATTGGTAGCCTCTTGCTTAAACTCGAAGTCACCACCTATAAGCTCTTTAAACTCGGAAACGGGCATCACACGAACGTTGATGTGTTTGCGCAGTTCGAAGTTCTTACATGTAGCACCCTTGTTCTGACCATAGTTCAACACAATCTGACCTGTAAGGTCGGGATTGTATGATATTGAATAGGGCTTGGTACATTTGATGGGCTTACCATTGTCGAGCAATGTCTCGTAATACTCGTAACGGTCGAAACCTCTGTCGGCACCGTTGGCAAGTTCCGAGTCAAAGCCGTTGAACTTGATATTGTCCATCACAAAACCACCGCTGTACTGCAACTGACGGTCTATGATGTGATAGGCCATGAAACGGTACAAAGGATGTTCGGGGTTGGTGTAATCTTGATAATCGACATTCTTATCACCGTACCACTTCCATGCGAAAGTTTCCAAGGTATTTGTCGCACCTTTTTCACCTGTCACCTTTTCGATACCATTCTCGCTGAACACCTTGTCGGGGATTGCAAGAATTGTATACTTGATGTAGTGTGTTTCGGGAACCTTTGCAATGTCAATACCGTTACCTTTCTGCCACTCGCGCTGTTTCTTCTCGCCATACTTGATGCCTGTCTTCTCCATGTCGTATGAAGTTTGGCGTATGCGTTTGTCGAGTCCTGTCAGGAAGAGAGCTTTTGAGAATATAGTAAAGATACTGTCCTCGTAGCTCTTTATCAAGTCGGGACCAAGCGCAGTAGAGGGGTTAAGTACGCGGTCGAGTACCTGTATGACACCGTTTTCTACGTCATAATCCTGAACAACACATGTCGATGCGTCGTTAAGTTTCAAGCGTACAACGCCGGCCACAGAATCGACGGTAACGAAACGATAGGTAATATATCGGTCATTCATATTAGGCCTGCCGAACGCTCCCTCTGTCAAGTCGAACGTGTGGTAAGTCTCGCCTTCGATAATGTGGTTTTTGGCAATTTCGGTACATTTTTCAAGTGTAAGGTCCTCGAAATATGGTGAGTGAACACCTGTGTCGTGAAAATCGACAGAGTCCATTGTTCCATTTGCTAAAGCCTCACAATCGGCCACCCATTTTTCGTACTGCTCGCGCACATAATTTCTTATGGCACTGTCGGTAGGAGCAAAACAGGTGTAACGTCCATACGAGGAGAGCAAGTGCTTGATGGTACCTGCCGACTCGCGTCCTATGGTAGCCTTGTCCAATATTGTGAGGAAGTCGCCAAAGGAGTCCGAACGGTTCTCGAGATAATCGATGACAGTCTCACCGGTAAAGGTGTATCGGTTGGATTGGTCGATTTCTTCGCTACAACCCTGCGACACAACACCCATAAGACATAATGCACCAAAAGTGATTATTCCTACAAATTTCTTATATGTATTATTTGTAAAAATCATATAATTTTCTTTCTCTTATTGCAAAGCTATAATACTCAAATTTAATATCAGGTATTATACCCCCGACCGGGTAACCCCGGTCGGAGGTATGTTTTAGTTCTGCTCAATAGATGAATTGCGTTCAAATGCAGGGTTCTGCTTGAGCAGCGGGTTCAGTTTCAGTTCAGACTCGTAGATGGGGCAGAAGAGCGAATTGATTGATGACATCTTGCTCTGTACAGCACCTGTGTTGCTATCGAGTTTCTTAACCACAAGTTCGAGAATGTTCTTGGTGGTGCGCTCGTGAAGAGCTTTCTGCACCAAGTCGTACCAACGTTTACCCTCGAAAGAGAGCTCGCGCAGACGCTCGTCAAGAACAAGCTGTTTCAAGAGGGGTTGCGATGTCCACTCTTTGGGGTCGATAGAGTCGCGCTCTGTTGTAAGGTTACGTTTGTTCACCGACTGCACAATGTGGAAAGCAAGGTTGTGGTCGCTGTTGGGAGTTGTAGCATCGCCACCTGCATAGCGGTAAGCGAGAGCAGTAGCCTTCATGAGCAACACATCGGTCTTGCGATAGAAAATCCAGTCTGACTCGTTTTTATCCTCGGGATACCAAGAGGGAGCATTTGCTGTCTTCAATGCCGACTCTACTGCGTACTTTGTAATTGTGTACTCTGCTTTGTCGTCCTTGTTGCCTTTAACAACACTTGTGAAAGAGTAGAGACGTTGGTCGCTCTCTTCGTACAAATCAACTGTGATGGGGGCCTTAGAGGGAACAAGGTAAGAACCTGAAGTCTTGTTGAAACCGTAAAGGTCGTTCACTGCACTGTTGTAGTTGCTTGTGTTAAAGTCGAGTTTGAAGATAACTTCGTTAGGTGTCATATAACCCTCACGCATAAAAGTCATATCACAGAATATCTCGTCGTAAGTTGTGGGATATGTCTTTGTCAAGGGGTTGTTTACACCAAGGAAGTAGGGGTTGTTGAGAGTGTCGAGACCTGTCATACCTATGTTCATGTCGTCGTACTCTTTTATCACCTGACGTTTCATGGATAGAAGCACAGAGTCGCAATTCTCTATTGCCTGTGTGTAGTACTCCATTGACTCGGGAGTAGTAGCATCAGTGTCAGCTTCGTATTGTGCAAATGCTGCACGCCACAAGTTCACGTCGGCCATCATTGCATATACTGCATTCTTGGTGATGCGGGCATAGTTCTTGCTTTGGTCTGACCAACCACCTGTCTTCATACATAGTTTGGATGCACGGTTCAAGTCTGACATTACACTGTCGAGTGCCTCGCGAGGTGAATACTGAGGATATATCATCTCTTGCTCGTCGGCGTCCATTGCTACAAACGACATGGGAATATCACGGAACGAACGTACAAGCGTAAAGTGACAGAATGCACGCATCGCATATGCCTCACCCAAAATTACCTCGAGGTCACCCTGTGTAAAGTCGGGGTCTTCATTTAATACGCCGGGAGCATATTGGATGAGCATGTTACAATAGTTGATTGTTTTGTAGAAGTGTTCCCACTTGAAGTAACCATTAGTTTCGAGTAAGTTTGCCTCTACAATGTATTTAAGGTCGTTAGACGCACCCGAACGCGGAATAATGTTGTCGGCACGGAGCTCACCCCATATCATCATACGTTTTATGACATCGGCATTTGCCATACTGTTATAACAGGTTGCCAACATACCATTGACATCCTCGGCGGTTTTCCAATAGTTCTCCAATATAACGGAGTTTGTGGGATAAATGGTCAAGTAGTCCGTACACGATGTCATCATCGATGAACATCCGAGGGCAATTGCCATAGCCGCTGAACCAATTATATTTTTTATTTTTCTCATAATCTACTAATATTAGAATCCAACAGAAATACCAAGTGTGTACGAACGTGAACGAGGTGTCTTAGATGTATCCTCGGCGCGTCCCCATCCACCTACTGAAATTTCGGGGTCAAGACCTGTATACTTGCTCCAGAAACAGAGGTTGTCGGCCGATGCGTAAACGTTCAATGACTGTAAGCCGTAGCGTTTCAACCAACTGGGCTGGAAGTTGTATGTGAGCTGTAAGAATGAGAGACGTACATAGGAAGCATCCTCTACATAGCGGCTGCTACCCAACCAGTTGAAACCTACGTTGCGGAGAGCGCGAGGAATCTCTGTCATGTCACCCTCTTTACGCCAACGCCAGTTCACTGCGATACTCTGGTTGTTTGTTGTGTACATGTTCTCTACGTTCATACGTGCTGTGTTCATCACGTCGATATCGTAACGATATGTAAAGTTGGCTTTCAATGTGAAACGTTTGTAGTTGAATGTCAAGCCGAAACCTCCCTGTGCTTTGGGGTTGGAGTTTCCAAGGTAAACGAGGTCTAGCTCGTTGATGTTACCGTCGAAGTTAATATCGTCGTAGATAGCGTCACCACCCTTGAAATAGTACTGAGGAGTACCGTTCTCTGTGTCGTAGTTGTAAACCATCTGTTTGGGCTTGCCATCGGCGTTGTAAACTACGTTACCCTCTGAGTCGCGAACGATAGGACATGACCAACGCTCGGGGTTGTTGGGGTACTTCTCTTGCTGCTCAAGAGCTTTTTCGTAGTTGCGGTAGCTGTAACGGTAAACGCCTTTGTAACGGAAACCGTAGATTGAGCCCAAGGGGTTACCAACCTGAATACGTCCAAGGAAACTACCGTTGCTGAAGTTGTAGTCGGGGTTATTGTTGTCGAGTACCGATTTTTCCATCTCAACAACCTCGTTGAAGTTCTGACCGATGTTGAAGTATGCACTCATTGTAAAGTCTTTTGCCAACTTAACCTTAGATGTGCTGATGTTCATTTCCCAACCTCTGTTGCGCAGAGCACCTGTATTCTTGTAAGCGAGTGAAGTGTAACCTGTTGTAGAGGGGATGCTGTAATTTGACATCAACTGGTCGTCGGTGGTGTTGTCGTAGTAGTTGAATGCACCTGAGATGAGGCCGTCAAACAGCTCGATATCCGAACCGATGTTGAACTCTTTCTTCTGCTCCCAACGAAGAGTTGTCAAACGCATACCACCGGGAACGAATGAACCTACACCCAGGTAGCTTGAGCCGGGTGAGTATGTAGAGTACATAAGATAGTCCTGACTGGGAGCCGAACCTGACCAGCCGTAACCGGGACGTATTGACAACATGCTGAGCCATTTCTCGGACCACTTCATCCAAGGCTCGTCGCTGATGTTCCAACGACCTGAGATAGCGGGGAAGAAACCCCATTTCTGGTCGGCACCGAACTTGGTGTTACCCTCGGCACGGAGTGTGAATCCGAGTGAATATTTCGACTTGTATGAGTAGTGGCTCTGGTAAGCGAATGACATTGAACGCCACTCACCGGTAGATGTACCTGCGTCATCGAGACGTGAACCGATTGTTGTCGATGTGATGCTTCCTGTGGGAAGACCGTATGTTGTCTCTGTCTGCTCTGAGTTTGTACCCGAGTAGAGTTCGTACTGTGCGGTCATTGTAAGGAAGTGGTCGCTGTTACTGAAGTGGGGTGTGAAGATAAGATTGTGACGTGTGGTAAACTGCAATGACTTGTAGTCGCGCATGTATGAACGGTTTACGTTACCATTCTGCCAACCGTTTGTTACAAGTGCCGAGGGAAGGAATGATGTCTCGGTGTATGTGTTGGCGTTCATGTTTACCATTGCACGGTACTTCAACTGTGTCTCGTCGTCTTCGAGGCCGAGGAGGTTGTACTCTAACTGCAACTGAGGTGTGATAGAGTATGTCTCTTGGTCTTTACGTGCAAGATATGCAAGGCCGACGGGGTTTTTCTTATCTTTCTGGTTTTCGTTGAAGTAGTCGGTACCACCACCGGCGTTGTTCAACATCTGATAATATTCAGGTGTGGGTATTCCGTGTGAAATGCCATTCTCGTCGAATACCTGATTCTGGTAGTAGATTGACATGTTAGGCATAATCACCTGTGCGATAGCCAAGAGGTCGTCGTAGTTCTTTCTGTTATCGGTGTATGTGAAAGAGAAGTCAGATACAACCTTGATACGGTCAGATACATAGTAGTCGAGCGCCATTGTTGTTGTGAAACGGTCGAGCAACTGACGGATGATGGTTCCTGTTTCGTTGTAGTAACCTCCTGAGATACGGAATGTTGCCTTCTCACCACCACCGGTAAGAGAGATGTTGTGCTCGTTGGTGTAACCGTGTTTGGTAACTGCGTTTACCCAATCGGTGTTCTCGTTGTAGTTCTCGTACTCGGGGAAGTCGATTTTGTAGTTCAACTCATCTACTGCAGCGTATGTCTCTTTCTGCTCGGGGTTGAAGTATGCCTCTTTAAGCATCATGGTGTAGTCGTCACCGTTCAACAGGTTAAGACCGTTGGGAATCCATTTGTCTTTGAAACGGAAGCTGTAATTCAAACGTGTCTTACCACGTGAACCACGCTTTGTCTTAATCTTGATGACACCGTTTGCACCGCGTGAACCCCAGATGGCACAAGCTGAAGCATCTTTCAATACCTCGATAGACTCGATGTCTTCGGGGTTTACAGTAAGCAACTGTGCAAATGTTTCTTGGTTGGCATCCTCGAACGAGAATGTTTCGCCGGTGGGCATTTCGAAGATGTTGTCGTTTACAACGATAAGGGGCTGAGCGTTACCGTTGATTGAAGAGGTACCACGCAAACGCATTGTTGTACCCGAACCAAGGTCACCCGAGTTGAAGGTAATGTCAAGACCTGCAATCTGTCCCTGAAGTGCCTCATCGACCGATGCGAACGAGAGACCTTCCATTTCGCTCATGTTGAACTTCTGTGTTGCCTGAGAAACCTCGCGAGAGAGAATGTCGAGAGCACCCGTCTGTGTACGGGGCTTTGCAGTAATCTCAACCTCTTGAAGTTGGTTATCCTCTTGCATTTTTATGTTAAATACGGTACGTGAACCAATTTCGAGCGACATTGTCTTATATCCGATATAAGAAATCTCGAGTCGGTTACTTGTATTCTTTACAACCATAGAGAAGTTACCTTCCATGTCGGTTACGGCAGCCTCGATAATACGGTTGGTTTTGTCACGCTCGGTAACGTTTACCATCATAAGCGGACCTTCGGAATCACTGGAGATGTTTCCGGAAATTCTCGCACTCTTCTGTGCGTAGGATGTACCTACGCAACAGCAGAGGATGAGAAGTAATAAATGTTTTATCTTTATCATAGCAGTTATCTCTTTGCTTATTATTTGATTTCTTTACCATACTTATCAACGAACTTGTATCCGCCTTCGTCTGTGGGGATTACTGTCACGATTGAATCGGGGCTTATTACGCAATTAGCCGAGTCTACCGCAAGGGGTGTAAGGTCGGTCCAGAGGAAACGTATCTTGTTGTCGCCTGTACCAAGTGTGTCGATAAGGAAACCCGTATCGGTCATGTGTATCTTGGCTGTGTCGCCGAGGAGAATGTAATCCTCTTTCACGAACTTGCTGTCAGCACCTGTAAGGTCTTTCATCAAGTAGCATGTCTTCTGATATACCTCGCCATCGGTTGTGTTCATCAAGAATGCCTTGCCTTGACCGATTGTATACTCTTTATTGCCATAAATAACTGAATCATTTGCTTGGTCGTAGCCTGTGGGCACTGCAATGTTGATTTTGTCTACTACCTCACCATCTTTTGCAAAGCGACGGAACTTGCCATCGTAGCCGAAGAGACCTGAGTTGTAGAGGACTTTGTCAATCTGATGTACAACAGCAAATGAAGATGTTGCTATATTGGGTGCGCCCTGTGTGGGATCGCCTGTGAGCAAGAGGTCACGTGTGAGTACGTTCCATGTCTTACCTTCCTGACCGGGTGTGTTCACAACTGATGCTGTGCGGTTGAGGTTATCTTTTACAGTGATTGTACCGCCGTTAGACTTGACGAGAAGGTCGAAGAATCGGCCTGTCTGGTCGTCGATGGCTGCTGTCTCGTAACGTACGCTGTCGTATGGAACGCCTGCCGAAACGATAGAGAAGGGAAGTTTGTCTACCATCACTGAGTTATCTTGGAAGTGGTAACGTGCGAATTTGTTCAACAAACGTATCATTGATGCTGCACGTCCGTAGTTACCTGCCTCTACCTCGGCCAAAATGTCATTGAGCTGGGGAAGACCCTCTTCGAATGCCTTTTGCAACTCTGCTGCCTTAGGAACATATACTGTGTAGTGATATGTGCTGAAGAAGGGAACTGCCTCGTCGAATGAGTACTGTCCGCTTACTGTGGGAGCAAAGATACGGTAACGGTTGATAGAGTCGAGAAGAGCTGTTTTCTGTTCTTCATCGGCCTCGTCGAGGTTGAAGATTGTACCGTACATATCGGTGTATGAGAGTGCGTTACAGAGTTGATAGAAGGGATTGTCGCCTGTTGTGTTATCAGAGAGATATGAACTGATAGAACGTGTAGGAGGTGTGATTACACCCGACTTGTAATTTTCGTCTTTAGACTCGGTACAGTATGTTACACCGTTCTTCTCTTGGTAACGACCGAGGTCTTTTACTGTTACACCTACGTCGCGGCCGAGCTTTTTAGAAAGTTCAATCTGCTCACCACCTTGGAAGAATTTAACGCTACGGTCGGCATTCTTAACGCACTTGATGGTACCGTAACCCTTAGAGATGAAGTATTCGTTCTCGGTGTTCTCTACTTGGTCTACGATGATGATGTACTCCATGAAGTCCTGCATACGGTTGGCAAGAGGCTTGTCGGCGTCAATGTCGGTAACGGCACTTTTGGGAGCATAGTTTGTCTCCAATGTGTCGGTAATTTCGTATGTATCGGGGTTGAAATTACACTTGGTGTAGATAACGCCCTCGGTGTCTTTCTCATTGATTTTGCCATAACCGAGAATCCATGCTGTGGGACCGGGATCGAGTGACTTCAATGTTGTGGGGTCGTAATAGATGAAACATGTATCATCGGGAACGATGAAGCTGAACTTAGAGTCCATAGCCAAGAGGTATGCCTCGTACTCGAGGTCGATGATAAGACGTTTCATGATACGCATGTTTGTCATAACATAAGGAGGTGTCATGACTGACTGGTATCTTGCAGGACCGAATACATTATTTAATATATATATAATACCGTTGTTGGTAAGGATACAATCCTCTACGTCTGATGTCTGAAGTCCCATTTCGTCGCGGGCGTCATTTGTAACCTTGGCGAAGTTGCTGGGAACTGTCTGCAAGAATGATGCCTGCATCAGGTTGCTAAGGAATGCCTTGAGAATGTCAAGACCGATGCTGTCGAGACAGGGAGCCATAGCTTCGGCATAGCTGAAATCTTCTGTAAATGTGCTCTCGTCCAATTTTGCAATATCCTCGGGATTAGAGTATGTCTCAACGATTGAAGAACCTACACCGTAAGGACGCAACTGTGTTCTTTGACCATTCTCGTCGATTGTGTAGTTGTTGTTGATAATCTCTTGGTTCTGCAAACGCTCGGGTGTAAAGAAACGATAAACCATTTCGTCGTTGGGAACGAGCATTGCTGCCATGTCCGATTGCAAACCGTTGGGGCTTGTATACTGTGCATCACCCGGATCGTAAGAAAGGTAGTCATCTTTACCAAATGATTTTTTGGTTGCCTTGTCTTTTGTTCCGTTATCACCCGGAGTGTAGTAGTCTTTAGCATTCTCGAGTGAATATTTCAACAGATATACGTTCTCGTTGTCCTCGGGTTTGTTCTCGTGATAGAGTGCGTTGAACTCATTGGTGAGCGACGCATCATACTCGAGGTATGCGAAACGGTCGAGCATGCGACTGAAAAGTCTTGTGTTCTTTGTCTCGCGGAGCACCTGTGCCATATTCGAGGGGGGAATGAGCACGTCGTCCATACGATAGAGGTAACCATTCTTACATGTGATGGTCAATGTGTCGTCAGAAAGTTCACCGTAGTCTACATCACTGTTAAGGATTTTATTTGCAAAGACAAATGCCTCGGTTCCTGTACGGGTTTTTCCGCTTCTCTGGAACATTACAGCAAAGTCTTCGTCCTGAAGATTCTGTGTTCTTACATACTCGTAAAGGAAGTGAACCATCATAGGCTTTTTGCTACCGACTGCAATGCGGATGCTGTCGCCGTTAAGGTATTCTTCCCAGAGCTTGAAACTAGCGTTGTTCTGGGGGAAGCGCAAAGCGTTGATGGGTGAGTTTGCCGAGAACAAGGGAACAGAGTCGAACAATGTTGCCGATGTCTCGCGACGCAAACAGTCGCCACTAAGTTGCTCTACGTTGGGGTTTACGGTGGTTGCCGCCATCATGTCAAGAAGGTATGCGTTCTTCAACATTGCGTTGTAGAGCAATACTTTCTTCTGACGATAGGTAAAATCTTCGTAAGATTTTACACCCCATGAGTTGTCAGATTCGTAGAATCTTTGGAATGCCGCGTCGTCGGCAATAAAAAGGGTTCTACTACCTGTACGTGAAAGAATGTCCTTCTCGCCCAAATCGTCGATAAGTTTCACGTAGTTTTCATAAGTGTGACCGACGTTTCCTTCTTTAAGAAACTCATAGATGCTGGCACCCAGCCATGAGGGCTCACTGTCGTCGTACTTGTACTCGTCCAAATCGAAAAGATCGTCTATACAAGACTGAAATAAGCCACCGGTAACAAGCGCACACATCATTACAAGTGCGCAGCTAAATTTACTTAAGCAGTGTTTAAACATAAATAGAAATTTTATAAATAATTAATTTTTTTCAACATGCGTTTTAAGCAACTTATACTTTACAGTATAGTCTATGTAATGTGCAAAAATAACTATTTATATTTAATGCTCAAATATTTTCTATAATTTTTCGCTTTTTGAGCTGTTTTTTCACATTCAAAGGACTGTTTTTTACTATTTTTTGCAGAGGATTCGTATAAAAGGTTTAAAAGTCCATATTTTATTTTTTAACATTCAAATGTTAATTTTTTAAGATTATTTTTAATTTCAAATTGTGTTAAGGAACAAGAAAAACGGTTAAAGAAACACGACACGGCTCTATTTTGCGTCGTTTGGGTGTTATATTTTCTATTATGGCGGTTGAGAATTCTTTCCCCACCTATCATATATTTGAAACACAAACTTGCACAAATAATCATTACAAAAAAAAGAAATGAGGCCGGGTCAAAAGCATTTTTGATCCGGCCTCTTTGTTTTATACCATAT
>CAZXIQ010000003.1:0-26717 GCA_964640785.1 uncultured Bacteroidaceae bacterium
ATGTTGCACGAAATGTTGAAGTCTAATTGGTCTACGCCGCCCTTATCCTCGCTGAAAAATGTTGCGTCGGTGGGCAGGTACCTTATTGCTCCGTCATTTTCGAGCAGTCCTGCGTCGGCTGCGAGTAGCGGCAGCCATGCGTAGCGTGGGTCCCAATAAGTGTCGTTTGTTATGTTACCAAGGTCGGGCAGGCTGCGGTCGTACAAATTCTGTATCTGATATTGTTGTGAGTACAGATTATCGCCATTCTCGTCGGCGTACCACCCATTCATGGCAAATTCTTTGCGGAAGTTGTTGCGGTGGGTGTAATTTATTCCTATGTTTACGAATTTTAGCGATTCGCCCCCGAAGTTACCCGAAAATACGAGGCCTATGTTGTCGAACGATAAATTGGTCTTGTCGCTTTTCAGCGACGAACCGAAAAAATCGGCTTTTGTGTTAAGGGTGCTCAGCGAAACTGTTGCCGCAAAGTCGTTGCTGCGGTAAATTCCTATTCCCGCAGGGTTGGATGACATTACCGAAATATCACCACCAAGGGCACTCATGGCTCCTCCCATGCCCACGAAACGTGCTGTTCCTGTAAGTTCGGGAGTGAACAGTGGTGTTACGTTGTATGTGCTTTGTGCATTTATTTGTATTGCTGTTAATATCAGCGCAAATATGTTTATTAATCGTTTCATTTTTGTCAATTTTATTCGGCCGGCTACAGCTTTTGCCTACATTGTTCCTAAATCTATTTTTAATATCCCTTGGTTATCTGCGTCCTCCGCCACCTCCGCGTGAGCCACCGCCTCCTCGGGAACCTCCGCCGCTACGCGAGCCTCCGCCCGAGAAACTTGAGCCGCGCGATTGGCTGCCTATCGACGAACGTGAATTGTTGCTCCTGCTGTTGCTACGCGATACTGATGAGCGGCTTTCCGACGATGAGCTGTTGTTGTATGACGAACGGTTGTTATTCTTGTTGCTGTTGTTTCTGTTTACACTTTCCTTTTTTTGTGCGTTGCGGCTATTGCGCTTAACTTTTGAACTGTTATCTTCGCGTACAGCATTGTTTGTTTTTGTAGTATTGTTGCTTGAACGTGTGACGCTGTTGTTGCTACGGGTACGTTCGTTTGTCGCATTGTTACGTGTCACATTGTTGCGTGTGCTGCTGGGCCGGTTGTAAACACGTTGGGCATTGCTTGTGCGACGAACGGTGCGGTCGCTTTGTGTTGATACTTTCCGGTCGTTGCTTGCGACTGTTCCTGCGCGAACACCTGCATCGGCTCTTGATGGCCCTGTCGCTCGGGGAACGTAATTGCCGCGTCCGCTACCATCGCGATTGGTGTAAATGGCATTTCGGTAACCTCCGTTGAACGAGTGGTGCCAGCCGCCTCCGGCAAAGTGATGACCATGATGGTGCATGCCGCCGATGGGGTAGTGGGGGTGGTGCCAATGATGGTGGTGGTAACTCAAATCCCAGTACCATGGTGAGTGTGCCCAACCATAGGAGTATCCCCATCCGCAACCAAAATGCCAGCTCCACGAAGGTGAGTACCAAGGCGATGCGTATATGGTTGTGTAACTGTAATCGGGATATACGTCCCAGTATATTCCATCGTCGTAGATTGTCCAATTATCGAGCCCGCAGTTGTATACAACGTCCCAATAGAGCGGGCTGCTGAGTATTACCGCCCGACGGGGACTGTGGAAACGTACTATGCGGCTCGAGTAGGTATAATCGACGTCTGTTGCAGCTTCGTCAATGTACTCCTCTTCGCTGCTACCTTCGTACACCTCTTCCTCGGCATATTCCTGCTCCTCGGGGTAGGCCGATTGTGTCGTGCGACGGTTATATTCATCTTCGTCGATGCCATTCACAATGTTGCCTTTTGACTTTTTACCTATTCTCACAACGCTTGTGCCGCTTTGAGTGGTGTTTGTTGTCGGTGCTGCTTTTACGGGATTATTGCTTGTTGTTGCTTTAACCTCTTTTTTAGCTTTCTTCTTTGTGGGTACATAATACAAATCATCGACCTGTGCCATTGTTCCCATCGGAAGAACGAGCATCATTAATATAAAAATAATCTGTTTCATATATCCTTGTTTTTTATTTTGTTAATAACTATATTCAATATTCACGTTACAAAGATAGTCACTAAGTTGTATGCAAAAAAGGGTATTTCCCCTAATTTGCGGGGGAAAATTCCTATATTCCGAATTTCTCTTCAGCCTCCTCTTTTGTAAGTTCATCAATGACAATTTCCAATATTCCCACTGCTGCATCCTTTTGCGGGGTTGCATATATACGCAGTTTGTCTGCATAAATTGGTGCTTCGCAACATGCCTTGTTGAAACAATTACCTTTTGTCCCGTACTCTTTTGCCTTAATCTCGCTATATTCTTCGCCGTTTGAATATTTCTCAATGCGCCATTTTACGGGCAGTTTCACCCCTTTATTGTCGTCGTACCAATATATTGCAACCGACTCTATTCCCATACTCTTCTTTAGTATGATGTCAATCTGTTGTTCGGCACCCAATCGAGGCCAGCTTGTCCAGCGGGGTATGCTTGTGTCGGACGAACTTGTGGGCTGTTTGCCGTCGGCTATTGCAATTTCACTGTCGTGGGTATATGTGAATGATGCTCTTACGTCAGTAATGGGGTCGGCGAGGATGGTGGCGCTGTTGCGCACTGTGGCTGCGTCGCGTGCGAACCACACGTTCATCTTTTGGTAGTCACCGCGGTTGTTCCATGCGTAGTAGGGAATGAGTTTCAGTTTCGCAATCTGTTCTTCGTCGGCGGTGGCTGCTGCGGCCTCAATCTCCATTGTTGGGATGTTTTTCATCACTCCTTCGGTGAAAGTGCCCATAGTCTCTTTCTTCTCTGTGTCGGCGATGAAGTATTGCGATACGGGGAACCTGTTGTCGGCCTCTTCGGCGCAGTAGACAAGCGGACCGCGGGTGATGCAGACGCGGTTACTGTCGGCTTTTACCCGTTCGTCGGCTACCGATAAACGCATGGACATGGGCAGATTAAGTTCCACTTTGTCGCCGCTTTTCCATTTGCGGCCGATGGGCAGGAATCCGTCGATGGCACTCTCTTTTACGGCTTTTCCATTGATTGTTGCGGTGACCTTGCCCTCGACCTTGTTTGCGTAACTATAAAGTTCGCCGGCTACGAAGCTGCTGTCGCCGCACCATGTGGGAATGCGCAACCACAGTGTAAACTCCTCATTTTCGTTGGCGGGGGTAACCTCAATGGCAACTTTTCCGTCGAATGGGTAGTCGGTTTTTTGTTCAAGTTTCACTTTGCCGTCTTTCAAGGGAATCTCTACGTTGCTGCCTGCGTATAGTGCGCAGAATATATCATCGTCGGTGTGTGAATATATCATTCCCGATATTTGCGGAATGAGGCGGGCGAGGTTCGATGGGCAGCATGCTGTGCCGAACCATGGCGAGCGTCCTGCGCGACCGTGATTGAAGGGCTTGTGTCCGTCTGTTTCTAATGGATTTACATAGAAGAATTTGTTGCCTTCGAGGTTTACGCCTGCAAGCACATTGTTGTAAAGCGAAACTTCGGCTACGTCCACATATTTTGCATCGCCCGACATCAGGAACATTCTGTAATTGAAGAGCACGTTACCCACTGCTGCGCATGTCTCGTTGTAGGTGTCCTTGTTGGGCAGCTCATAGTCGGGGCCGAAGCCTTCGATGTTGCGCACTGCGCCCAATCCGCCTGTTATGTGCATCTTTTTATCTACAATGTCGTGCCATATTGCTTTGAGGGTGGGGGGTAAAGTTGTGTCGCCGGCAATGGCTGCAACGTCGGCCATGCCCGAGTATAGATACATTGCTCGCACAGCGTGCCCAATGGCTGTTCTCTGTTCGCGTACGGGTTTATGCTGCTGGGCATACTCGGCACTGTGGCCATATTTGCCTGTGGGAATATATGTTACTCCGCGTATGTCGATGAACCTTTTGGCCATGTTCAGGTAGAGGGTGTCGCCTGTGACGCGATACATTTTTATAAGCGCAAGTTCCAATTCTTCGTGTCCCGGTGCTTGGTTCACAGGCTTTCCGTTGTTGTAGGCCGGGTCGCCTTCGAAAAATACTTTGTTTATGTGTCGTGCGCTCTTTTCGGCAACATCCAGCCATTTGCGCTTTCCGGTTGCTTGGTAGTAGGCAATGGCTCCTTCGTACATGTGCCCCATGTTGTAAAGTTCGTGGCTGTGAATGACATTCGAGTAGGGCTTGTCGCCTGTGCCCCATTTGTTTGCGGGGTTGCGCATTTCCTCGGCAACCTGATGATACTCGTACAGATAACCATCGTCGGCTTGTGCGTCGGCAATGACGTCAATTATTTCGTCCATCTGCTTTTCGAGCTTTTCATCTTTTTCGAGTGTCAGCAGGTAGGCTGCCCCTTCCATCACTTTAAATAGGTCTGACGATACATACAGGGCAAGGGGAATGAGCTTTTCTTGTTTCTCGCCCTTCCTGTATGCGGCTGTGCGTCGCAGATTCTCAACCGCTGTCTCGGTCTTTTGCAGTGCAAAGGGTACAAGTGTCTTTTTCTGTATTTGCAGACGCGGCAACCAGAAATTGTCGTCGAGTGTGACCTTTTCGAACGATACGGGGGTAAGTGCCTCGTCTACTTTTGCGACATTGTTGCATGCGGTAAGTGTACAGGCTGCGATGATTGTGGTTGCCAATATGTTGTGTATTTTCATGGTGATAGTTTTTGGGGGAATGATTCTAATTGCAAATTTATCTTTTTTTTGTGAACTAAAAAAAGAGTATAATGTTTTTTGGTAAGAAACTGTTTGAATTCTATTTCGGAATTATTTGAGAGTAGATTTCCTTTGTTATCTTGCAGGTAATAGCAGGCTATTTCCAAAATATAACAAAGAAAAGATGCCTAAAATAGGCTCAAAGAAACCGAAACAAGGCCGCGAATATAAAAACTTTTACAATAAAATTCAAACAGCATCTAAGTTGTTCAATATATATTGTTTTTATTTATGAATTATGGCATAAGTGTCCTTTTCAGGGCTATTCCTGTGTTTATGGCCCTTTTTTGTTTTTCGTTCGGAATTTTTGTTTACGAGGAGAGCCTTTTCCCCGGCAGACTTGTAGCCGGGCCTGTGTTGATGGCTTTGGGCATGATATGTGTGGCGTTGTTTGCGACGGCTGCGACCATCATACGCCAGATTATAAACAGTTACAATGTAATTGCAAAATATGCTCTTCCTATCTTGGGCTATGGTGCGGCGGTGGTAACTTTTTTGTGTGGTTGGCATTATATGCTTGGTGGTACGGCCGAGCATTTTGTGGCCGGGCATGTTATTTGTGGAATATCTTTTATTGTGGCGTGTGTCTCGACAACTGCGACTGTCTCCACGCGTTTCATGCTTATCCCTGAAAATGCATCGAGCAATGATGATGTTTTTCCTGCGACGGCTTTCACGCCTGTGCAGGTACGTGTTTTTATTGCCATTGTGGTAACATTGGCTGTTGTTGCATGGCTGTGGGCTGTGTATCTGCTTTATAATGCTGCCTTCTCCAATGCTTTTTATATTGCGGGACATGTAATGTCGGGTCTTGCTTGTGTGTGCACTTCGCTTGTGGCGTTGGTGGTTACTATCTTACGACAAATTTGCAACAGATTCCGTGAAAGTGATGGTCGTCGTTACCCTTTTCTTGTTATTGCAATGGGGGCACTTGCTATATTGTGGGGGCTTGTTGTGCTCTCGGGCAGGGTAACATCGTTGTCCGTGACCGGATACATAATGATAGGTCTGGGACTTGTGTGTTTCAGTATTTCGAGCAAGGTTATACTGCTTTCTGTTGTTTGGCGACGCACGTTTAAACTTGCTAATAGAATTCCGCTTATTCCTGTATTTACTGCTTTTATGTGTCTGTTTCTATCGGCTTTTCTCTTTGAAATGGCAAGTACGCATAGTGCCTATTTTATTCCAGCTCGTGTGCTTGCAGGGTTGGGGGCAATATGCTTTACGCTTTTTTCGATTGTCAGCATACTTGAGAGCGGAACTTCAGGAAAATGATTCATGCAACCTATTTGACATTGCTGCATTTCTTTTGGCAAACGTTGTTATTTTACGATAATATTGATAATTTTGCACCTGTCTGTTGGTTAATTATCAATATTATTATAAAATTTTGTTTCTATGAAAAAGTTTTCAAAGTTTATGCTGCTTGGCGCTGCTGTAATGACATTTGTTTCGTGTGGCGGTGCAACAAAAAGTGCTGATGCACAGAGTGAGTGTGAAGTTAAGGAGTGTGCTCTTCCGGTGGGTGTACAGCTTTATAGCGTGCGCGATGACATGGCACGTGACTTTAAAGGTACTTTGCAAAAAATCAAGGCTATGGGTTACGATGGTGTTGAGTTTGCAGGACTTTTCGGTAATACACCCGAGCAGGTAAAGGCTATGTGTGCCGAAATTGGTCTTAACCCTATTTCTGCGCATGTTCCTTTGGCTGATATGTTGGCAGACATTGATAAGGTTATTGCTGACTATAAGACTATCGGATGTAAATATATTGTAGTGCCTTATGTTACCGAAGAGCGTCGTCCCGGTGGCGAACTTTTCATGCAGATGGTCGAGGAAATTCGTTCCATTGGCCAGAAGGCTAAAGATGCAGGCCTTGTATTGCTTTATCACAACCACGATTTTGAATTTAAGAAATTGGAAAGTGGCGAATTTGGTCTCGACTATCTTTACAGTGCAATTCCTGCCGACCTTTTGCAGACCGAGCTTGACGAGTGTTGGGTGAAATATGCCGGTCAGGACCCTGTTGCTTATCTTCTTAAATACACAGGACGTGCGCCTGTTGTTCACTTGAAAGACTATTATGTCGAGGGTGAGCAAGTTGGCGACCCCTATGCTCTTATCGGTCTCAACGAGGATGAGAAAAAATCTAATACAGCTTTTGAATTCCGTCCTTTGGGTTGCGGTGTACAGAATGTTCCCGACCTTATGAAGGCTGCTAAGGCTGCAGGCAGTGAGTGGCTCATCGTGGAGCAGGACCAGCCCAGCAGGGGTAAGACTCCTATGGAGTGTATCGCCATGAGCATGGAGTATATTAAAAAAGTAAGAGAGAGCAAGGCTTGTGCCGATGACCACAAGCACGAGGGTTGCGACCACAAACATTAATATGGTTGCGGCTTTTTGCCAATAAACAGAGTGGGCAAGCACTTGTGCTTGCCCACTCTGTTTATTGTGTTAATTATTCTCTTATTCCAATTTATAGGGTTTGCGGTATTCGTAGTGCAGTTTGGAATTTGCCTCTGTGTCGTTGTTCATGAATTTTTCGACAATGGGATTCCACTGCAATGGACGATTAAGCTCGTATGCTATATTCCCGAGTGTACACATTGCGCACGAACTGTGACCTGTTTCTATGGGCACACTGGGGTCGCGACGCGAACGTACGCAGTCTATGAAACTTTGATAGTGGGGTACGTTAGTCTCGTATACTCTCTGTTCGTCCACCTTGTTGGGCATAAGGTCGGGTGACGATGCAAGGTATTTACCGCGACCGACTATTATCCATCCATTTTCGCCATAAACTTTTACTGCTTGGCCGTGACCGAAGTTCATCTGCGCAACCTCAATGCCATTGTCGTAACGGAATGTGAGGCAGTCGTATGGGCTTGCCGATGGGGGAAGAATTTCCGAAGGACCCGAACCATCTTTACCTATGCACCATTGTGCAACATCGAACATGTGGGCTCCCCAGTCGGTTGTGAAGCCACCGCCCATGCCTTGGTACCAGCGCCATGCTCCCCAGCATTCGTCGTGACCATGCTCCGAGAGTAGGGGGTTAAGCTGGTGGTTGTAGTAGAATTTCTCGGATAAGGGGCCTAACCATAAATCCCAATCGAGGCCGGCTGGAACCTCTTGCTTGGGTAGGTCGTAGGGCTTGGGACCGTCGCCGACGTATGCTTTTATAAGCGATACTTTTCCCAGACGTCCCTCGCGTACTACGTTGGCTGCGTGTATAAATTCGCGCATAGAGCGTTGCATGCTGCCAACCTGAAGAACGCGTGTATTCTCGCGCACAGCTTTTATAAGCTGTTGTCCCTCGTAAATGGTGAATGTTACAGGTTTTTCAAGGTATATATCTTTTCCGGCGCGGCAGGCTGCTATTGCCATCAGTGCATGCTGGTGGTCGGGGGTTGCGATTACCACTGCGTCGATATCTTCGCGTGCGAGTAATTCCTCGTAGCGGATGTACATTTTCAGTTTGTTCTTTATTTTCTTCTCGGCGTAGTATTTGTTTACACGCTCCTCGAAACGGTTACGCTTAATGTCGTATACGTCGCAGGCGGCAACAATGCGTACGTCGGGTATTGTTATAAAGCCGTTCATCAGGTATATGGCTTGTTGTCCCAATCCGATAAATCCAAGGTTTATCATGTCGTTGGCACTGCCTTTTTTACTTTTTTTTGCTGCCGGAGCAATGGCTGATACTGCTTTGGGAACCATCAGCGAGGATGCACCCAGAGCCGAAAAACGCAGGAAGTTTCTACGTGAAATGTTCATAGTTGTTTATATATAAGGGTTAATGTAAGTATTCATTTGTTTGCAAAAAAACAACCGTTCTTAAAAAGAACGGTTGTAAATTTAGCTAAAAAAACAATTATTTTCAATTTTTGCTTTTTTTATTTTTATTGATGATATTTTTTTCGATGTTTTTCGCCTCTTTCTTAAAGAATTTTTTTACTCTTCGTTTTATGCGATAGTATAGGACAAGAAAAAGTGAAACTTCAAGGTCTAATTTACGACGCGACGTATATTCTGTCATTACATCGACAAGATGTTCGGGCTGCAACCCCATTTGTGCAAAGGAGAGCATGGGCTTGTATTTAGAGAAATTACCGAATTCCACTCTGTTGATGTCGGTAAGTGCAAATTTGTATCGTCCGCTTTCTTCATCTTTATAGCAGAATATGTTGCCTGTGTTGTAGTCTAACGGCAGAATTTTTTTTTTGTGCAGTTCTATGGTGAAGTTTAAAAAATCTTCTTTGAACTTGTTGTTGTCTTCGTTGTTGAGAGTTATATTTTTATAGTTGGCAAGGGTGGGGTGGTCCATATATTCCGATAAAAAATATCCTGTGTGGAAAATCCCCTTTTTCTTTGTCTCGATGTATGCTACCGGAAAGGGAGTGTTTACTCCGAATCGCAGTATCTTCAAGGCGTTGTCGTAGGCGCGGTGAGCCTTGCTTTTTCTGAACAGTGTGTATATTATTCTGTTTGCAAAGTTCGGAACCTTGTATGTTTTTAGAACAAATGTCTTGTCCTCTATTTTTATCTGTTCTACAATGTTGCGACTGTTACAGAATGTGTGTATGCGTTTATATTCGCCGTCGGGTATTTTTGATATTTTTTCTTTTATGTGTGTATATTTTGTGTGTACGTGTATATGCATTGTTCTTTTCTTTTTCTTTTGCAAAATTATCGCTTTTTTCTTTAACTTTAAACAAAAAATATCCATTTTAATGGTCATTATATAGCTAAATATGGTTAATAATAGATTGTGTTTTTCATTATCGTGGTTTTTCTGCCCTAAATGTAAAATCTGTTCCTTTAAAAATATTATTTAGCTTTTGTTGTCGGATGTTTTTTAAATATTAATTTTGCCAATTATAAGAAACTGTATAAGAACGAATATAGGCTGTTTTTGTAATTTTTATTTAAAGGGGAATTATGATTTTCAATTCTTTTCAATTTTTGTGGCTCTTCCCATTGGTTTTTGTGGTGTATTATTTTTGTTGTACTTTGTTTAACATAAAGCAGGCTGCAAGATTCGACAATTATCTGTTGTTGCTAATTTCGTATTTGCTCTATTTTCAGTGGAACCCTATTTATACATTAATACTCTTGGGAGTGACCTTATGTACATATTTTTCGGCGATTGTAATAGAGAATAAGGGGGCTTATGGCCAAAAAAAATATATTATTACAACCGGAGTGCTGCTGACGCTTTTTCCATTGATAATTTTTAAATATTATAATTTTATCATAGATAGTTTTAATGGGTTATTTGCTTTTTGCGGTGCTGCGTGTACTATTCCCGGGCTTAACTATGCAAGCGATACTCTTTTCCTGAACAAAAAAGAGTATTTCAAGGATTCTACACACCTCAATCACGAGGGTGCGGTTCTTTTTACCTCTCTTCTTGTTCCGGAATTGAAGAGATTGTTGCGCGAGTAGCGAATGGGATATACATAAAAATGGCCGGTTCCTCCCAAAATGGAACCGGCCATTTTTATGTAAACAGTTTCCAAAGATGGAAATTATTTTACAATATTCATCTCTTCGATCAGACGTTTGCAATTACCATACTTTTCGATGATGAACAGCACGTATCGTATGTCTACATTTATGCAACGTTGCAGATTGTTGTCGAAATTAATATCACCGCTGAGCGATTCCCAATTTCCATCGAAGGCAAGGCCTATAAGCTCTCCCTTTGAGTTTAGAACACCGCTGCCGCTGTTGCCGCCGGTAATGTCGTTGGTGGTGAGGAAGGCTACGGGCATTTCTCCATTCTCGAGCGCATATTCGCCATAATCTTTCTTTTCGTAGAGTTCTTTCAGACGAGCGGGAACTATAAATTCACTGCTTTTGGGGTTCTCTTTTTCCATTACTCCTTTAAGAGTAGTATAATGGTTGTAGGTTACTCCATCTTTTGGTTGGTACGATTTTACACTGCCGTATGTCATGCGCATTGTTGAATTTGCGTCGGGAGCCATAGGAGCACCGTCGGCCTTTTGCATAAGCCCTTTCAGGTAGGTCTTGTGCAAGGGATTTATTCTTTTTGCAAACTCGCGGTTTTTTTCGGCCAGCTTGCTTTGCGTTGCAAGTATTGCGGTGCGCAGTTGTTGGGCTGGGTCATTCTCGAACTTCTTGAGCGTTGGCTTTTTAAGGAATTTGTTCAGATTCTTTTCATTGGCAAGAATAGAGTTGTCGTAAACTTCGTCGATATATTTTTCGAGTTTACCTTTGTATTTTTTCTCTACCTCGTTGAGATATTCGTTGCGCTCTTCGGCCTTTGTCAATTTAAAATATAGTGGTAGCACTTCTTTGGCTATGCGGCGGTCGATGTTGTGAACATAGTCGCGGTTGTGGAGCCACGAATAGAATGCCTGCATACGTTCGCCTGTCTTTTCGGGTGTGTCGAATATGTTTTTGTTCTTATCAGAGATGTTGCGTGCAAAAAATTCCACATTTCCTATAAGTTCGTTTGTAAGTGTGGTCAGATATTGTGTGCGGTTCATCTCATCTACGCATTTGTTTATCTGCTCCACAACGTTGGCATATTCGCTGTTGCCTATGCTCAGGGCCCATGCTTTGAAGGCAGCCTCTTCCTGCAATTTTGTTTCAACCACTTTGTTGTCTACAATGGCTTTGTTCATGCCTATCGAGTTTTTCCAATAGTTGCTGATGCGTGCAAGTTTGCTGGCGTATTTTATGTTGATATCTTCGCTTTTTTCCATTTCTTCGCGTATAATCTTCAGGCTCAGGTCGCGCATTGCTATTCGCGGTTCGTTCTTTTGATACATACGCTGTTTCACTTCGTCGCCTGTAAGATAGCGCGATGTGCTGCCGGGGAATCCCATTATCATGGCAAAGTCGCCATAGTCGAAGCCTGCAATGGATATATTCAAATGTTTGGGAGTTTTTAATGGAATATTCTCTTTGCTGTACGCTGCGGGGTTGCCGTCTTTGTCTGCGTAGATGCGGAACACCGAAAAATCGCCTGTGTGACGTGGCCACATCCAGTTGTCTGTCTCGCCACCGAACTTGCCAATGGCAAACGGGGGTGTTCCCACCAAACGTACATCGGTGTATTTTTTGTAATATACCAAATAGTATTTGTTGGCCTCGAAATAGGGGAGCAGTTGCGGATAGAGATGTTTTTTGCCTTCTATGTTATCGGCGTCGAACAGTTCTTTGCCTATTTTGGCAAGTTCGTTACGGTTGAAAGATTGCTCCTCGGTTATTTTTCCGTTTGCTATGCGCGAGTTTATTTCGTCGGTTACATCTTTTATGTTTACCACAAATGTAAAGCCAAGGCCTTCGCAGGGTAGTTCCTCTTCGTTGCTTTGGCTCCAAAAACCATTTTGCAGATAGTTGTGCTCTACGGTGCTGAGCTGTTGTATGGAGCCGAATCCGCAGTGGTGATTGGTGATTACAAGACCGTTGGGTGAAATAACTTCTCCGGTGCAGCCTCCACCGAAAATGCCTATTGCATCCTTTAGCGAGGGGGCATTGGGCGAGTAGATGTCATCGACACTTATTTGAAGTCCGAGCTTACGCATCCGGTCCTCAAGATTCTGTTGGCGCATGAGTTGCAGCAGCCACATGCCTTTGTCGGCTTTCAGTTGGGGAATGGCAAGAAGTGCCACAATGATTGTCAGGAATAATTTTTTCATAGTATATTGTTTGTTAGTTTTTTTATGAGTGTTGCAGGGACTGTTTATTGGTTATCTTTTTATTGTCAGACGTGCAAGATAGTCGTAATGTTCGCCGTCGATACATTTTTCGCATGTAAAGCCACACTGCTCGGCATACATTGACAGTGTGTCAAAATCAATATATAACCAATCGAACGGTTCGCCTTTTATTCCGCGATACTGCATGCGGTAGTCCAGCTCGCCATAATATCCGGCGGCAAGGTCAATGTCGAACGAGCCATCCTCGTTCTCAAATACATATTTTATATCGGAGGAGTCGAGAAGTATCTGCCCGCCGGGAGCAAGCAACTGCTTGGCACGCATGAAGAACTCATTTAGACGTTCTATTTTGCCTACAATGCCAATGCCGTTCATGGCCATGAGTATAGTATCGAACTTTTCATCGAAACTTTTATCGAAAAAATTCTGTGTACGTGCGTCAATGCCACGTTCTTTCATCACCTCTACCGATATTTCGGAAATATCTATTGCAACAACTTCGAGCCCGCGTTTCATTATTTCCACTGCGTGACAGCCCGAGCCTGCACCTACGTCAAGCACGCGCCCGCGACATAAATGTACTGCCTCTTTTTCTTGTAACGGCATCTGTTCAAAAGTGCGGAAAAGTGTGGCTACCGGTATTTCATCTTCGTAAAACTGTGACGAGAATACACGTAGCTTTGTAGCTTTACCGGTGGTAAAGTATTCTTTTATTGCGTGCCCCATAGGGTCTTTTTCTTTTTTTGTTGTGCTGTTCATGTTTTTATTTGAAATATGTTTCGCCGCAGATTGTGTATCTGTCGTATCCGTGAATAAGTGTCTCGTTGAACCTCGAAAATTTTGTCCCGAGGCCGATTAATTGCTTTAAGTAGAGCCCGAATTTCACTGTTGAGTAGGTTTCGAATTTCTTATTCGGCGAATATGTTATTATGAATGAATTTTTATATGGCGTTTGTTGTTCGTCGAAGTTTACAATTTGCCATGCGTGCAACGGATGTTGCGACCTTGGCAATGTGGTGCAAAAAATATCATACTCTTCAACAATTTCATTATACTCGTCAAGCGAGATACGTGGCGGCAAAGCAATTTTGCTTTTAGGAGGAATTGTGATAATTTTCTGCTCCTTAATAACTTGTGAGGTCTGTTTCTTTTCGTCGTAGGTGTGTGTCGTGCCATAGGATGTTGTTCTTTTCCTTCCGGTAAGTTGTGGACGCGATGTTACAATTTTATTTGAGTATGTTACTTTTTTGTTGCTTTTTTTATTTTGACGTATCTGTTTGCCACTGTAATAGGGCTTGAAGGTGCTGTCGCCATAAATGCGAAAACAATTTTCGAGGTCAAGGTATATTGTGTTATTTGTCTTGTTATGTACAAATATCTTGTACTCGATAGAGGTGTTGCTCTGTTGTTCGCATTTTAACAACTCAATTTTAATATCTTCGTTGGCAAGCACGGAGCCTGTGGATATATTCATTATGGCAGCAGCGCATCGTGCTTTGCTTTTTTTCTGTTTCTTTTCTCCGTAACCGTTGCAATTCTTGTTATAATCTTCGATTAACTGCATGTTGTCGGCAGCTACTGCGCGTTTGACTTCTCCCTGCGGCTTTTCGTGCAGGGGTGTGCGGGGTTTTTCAATTTTCTTTTCGTCTCTATTTTTTTTCGATGGCACAACAACCTCGACTGTGTTTGCAGGTTCAGGCTCCGGGTCGGGGGCAGAAATTGTTATTGTCTTGCCGTTTCTCTTTTTTACGGAAAGTACCTTTGCTTTTCCTATTCTTTTCGACGGTGAATCTTTGCCGGGTCTTTCTCTGTATGTGATGAATTTCGCGTTTATTTTAAGGTCGTAAACTCTTAATGTGTCGCCATCTTTTTTTGCAATAATATCCTGTGCTGTTACTGTCAGCAGGCATAATATTGTAAGAATTGTTGTAAGAAATAATCTCATAGTTGCGAAACATCTATTATCGCCACGAATTTACATAAAAAAGATGAGAAAAACGATTTTAGCCTCTGTTCGATTATAATTTTATTACCTCATTAAGCATTTATTATCTTCCACACTGCTACCATGTGGCATATTGTTCCTAACAGCACAAATATATGAAACACCGAGTGCATGTGTTTGACTTTGTGGTAACTGTAAAGTATTGCACCTGTGATGTAACATACGCCTTCGGCTATCAGCCACCCTACGACACTGAAATTTACAGCTTCTATGAGGGGCTTGAAGGCTATTAGCACCAATAATCCCATCAGTACAAAGCATATTGTTTCAAATTTATTATGTGTCTTTAACTTGCGCAGGCTTATTACTGTGCCTGCAATGGCACATAGCCACACGAAAAAGAAGAGCCCCCACCCCCAATAGCCCGAATTGCGCAAAGCGATGAGTGTAATAGGGGAATAGCTGCCTGCAATGTGCCAATATATTGCTGCATGGTCAAATTTTCTAAGTTTCATTTTCAACGCTTTGTCGGGTGGACAGGCGTGGTAACTTGTAGAAAATATGTATGAACTGAGCATTCCGAATATGTATAAAATGATGCTTAAAATAGTCAATGAATCGCCATGTAGCAGAGCTGTTCCAAGAAACAATGTGCTGATGCCGCATCCTATAAGAATACCTATTGAATGGGATATTGCATTGAATCTTTCCTCTTCTTTTGTATATATTTTCACAATATTTAAATTTAAACAAATTCTGATTGACTGAATGCGGCTCGGGCAAGTTTATTTATAGAACATTGCCTTATTTCTTCAGGCCCGGAAACAGGCGCTCGGCGTTTGCAGTGGTAACATTGGCAATGTGTTCTACGGTAGTGTCGTAAATTTCGGCGAGACGTTGTGCTATATATGGTATATAGGCACTTTCGTTTCGTTTGCCACGGCGGGGAACCGGTGCCAAATAGGGCGAGTCGGTCTCTAATACTATGCGCTCAAGAGGTATGTGGGGTAACACTTCGGGAAGAGTGCTTTTTTTGTATGTTACAACACCACCAATGCCGAACATAAATCCATCCATTTTCATTAACACTTCAAGTTCGTCTGTTGTTCCCGAAAAACAGTGAAAAACACCTGTCAGTTCATTGCATTTGCATCGGCACATGCACTTGTGCAGTTCGTCAAAGGCATTGCGCGAGTGAATGGAAAGGGGAAGAGCAAGCTCTCTTGCCCATTCAATCTGTGTCTCGAACACCTCTATCTGTTCGTTGCGACGCGAGTTGTCCCAATAAAGGTCGATGCCAACCTCGCCTATGGCGATGATGTTTCTATTTGTTTCTATATGTTTTTTTATTCTCGCCAACTGCTCTTTGTAGTCCTCGCCAATCTCTGTCGGGTGCAACCCTGCCATTGCGTAGCACACGCCGGGATATTTCTGGCACATTGCCTCTATTGGGGCAAGTGAGTCGGCGGTAATGGACGGTAGACACAGTTTATAGACTCCTGCCTCTATGGCGCGTTGTACAGTAGCGTCTCTGTCTTCGTCAAATTCCTGTACAAAGAGGTGGGTATGTGTATCTATGAATTTAATCATTGGCTGTTTCTGATTTTTTCTTTCTATCAGGGCGATTGTAATATATTATGCCATATTGTGCGCATTTTTTTAACCTTTCTTCGCCATCGAGCCCGGCAAACGCTGCTTCGACCTCTTGCCACACAGTGAAAATTATCTCGTCACATGCGGCGCGCATGGACGCTACATTTTGCAACGCCTCGGCGGTGTTCTGTCTTAAGCGTTGTTGTTTGTCATACATATCTTTGAAAAGGTCGCAGGCAACAGATACTCTTCCCATCGTCGGATTGTAGATAGGTACGCCACCTTCACTTTGTCTTTTTCTTTCGCCCTCGACAATTTTTTTGCTCCACTCGAGGACTGCGCTCTCGAGAGTAATTGTTGGTAGAGAATCGTCCTCGGTAGGCAGGCCATAATATGCTCTTTTGGCGCGGGCAATCTCGCCGCGCATTACGGCCATTGAAAAGACCTGCAAAAAGTGTTGTACGTACATTCGGGCACTCTTAAACGTTGTTTCGTATTTTGCATTCCCACGTTTAGAGGATTGCTCGGATACACATTTTTTATATGTTGAAACCTCGCGCGCAAATTTTTCAAGGATGTTTTTTGCTGTCGCGTAAGTATTGTGTTTCAAGGTGTTTGTGTATAATCCATTCTGTACGCAACTATCGACAGCCATTTTTAACGCTCTTATGCGCGCTTGGTCGGTATTCGGTAATCTTCTGTAAGGCATTATAGAGGTACCTTTTAGTGTATTCTGTTTAGGAGCGAGTCGGCGAAATTTTTTATTGCTTGTTTGCGCTCGGCGGGGACTGATACTGCATCTATGTACCGGTCGCATTCATTGAAGAGCGACGCTATTCTCTCTTCGCAAATGGCTTTTATTCCAAGTTCGTTGTATAGCGATGTAAAGTATGCTATTTTTTCATCTGCGTCGAATGTCTCTTGTGCCATGCGCCTTTCCATTTCTTTGCGTTGCTCGGGCGATGCAAGTTCAAGGGCTTTTATCAACAGGAATGTTTTTTTGTTGCAACAAATGTCGCCGCCAATCTTTTTGCCGAATATTTTGGGGTCGCCATAAACATCGAGAAGGTCGTCCTGCAACTGAAAGGCAATACCGACTGTTTCGCCGTAGGCATAAAGGTTTTCTGCGTCTTCTTGTGATGCGTCTGCAAGCATTGCACCCATCTTCATACAGTTGGCAATAAGCACCGAGGTCTTCAGTCTTATCATATTTATATATTCGGCCTCTGTAACGTTGTTTCTTGTTTCAAACTCCATGTCAAACTGTTGCCCCTCGCCTATCTCTTTTGCCATTTTGGTAAATATGCCCATAGTTGCACGCAGTTTGTCGTCGGAAACGTTTGTCATAAATTCGTAAGCAAGAACAAGCATTGTGTCGCCCGAGAGTATAGCTTCATTTTCGCCCCATTTAGCCCATACGGTGGGTAGACCGCGACGAATATCGGCCTTGTCCATCACGTCATCGTGAATGAGTGTGTAATTGTGGTACACCTCCATAGCTACTGCTGGATAGAGGGCCTTTTCTATCTCTTCCTTATATAAATTATAAGCCATAAGGAATATTACGGGGCGTATGCGTTTGCCGCCTTGTTGCAATGTATATGTTATAGGCTCATATAATTTCTCAGGGGTACGTTCGTACTTCAATGTTGATATAAAATCATTTACTTTATTGCGAATATCTTCCCAACTATACATTTTCATCTTGCTATAAGAAATTGTTTGACATTACTTTATACCAATACAAACAAACAAGAGGCTGCTTTTTGCAGCCTCTTGTTTGTTTGTATGTTATTACTGCAACCTGAACATTACAGGCAGTGTATATTTTACGCGTACAGTCTTACCCTGTTGCTTCCCGGGTTTCCATTTGGGCATTCCCGATACTACACGTACTGCTTCTTTGTCGAGATATACGTCGTTGGTACTTTTCATTACCTCAACATCGGTGATTGAACCGTCTGTGTTTACTACGAAGTTGATGTATGCACGACCTTGTGAGTTGTTCTGGCGGCTGATGCTCGGGTATTTGATGTTGTCTCTAAGATATTTCATTAATGCCTGCATACCACCGGGGAATTCGGGTTGGTCCTCTACCACATTGTAGATAGTCTCCTCTTCGGGAAGTTCCTCGACAACGATGTTCATATTCTCGTTGATTTCTACAACCTCGCCTTGGTCCTCAACTGAGATAATTTCTGTCTCTTGAATGTCGGCGTCGTCCTCAACAATTTGAAGAAGGTCGGTAATCTGCTTTGCTTCGGGGGGAGGAGGTACAACCTTTTTCTCGGGCAATGTAATGGGAATCATTACTTCTTCTTCAAGAAGTACTCCGGCGCTAACCACCATACCTGTCTCTTTGCGTTCTGTGGCTGTCCACTCAAAAGCCACAAACAATACTGCGAAAACGAGTACATAACCTATTAACAGCCATGTACTTTTGTTACCCTCAAGGTCGGCCTTGCGGCTTTTTTTCACCTCAAGAATTTCGTTCTCATTCTCTTGAAAATTCTTTTTGTTGTCCATTATATTAATTTGTATTTATTTTCCATTGGGCAAAAATAAACAATATTTTTCTATATACCCAGAATTTTAATCCATTTTTTTATTTTCTGATAAAATTATTTTTAAAATCATAAAAAAGTATTGTTTGAACTTAATAATTAAATGTGTATTTTACACTATTTTTAAATAAGATAGGCGCGCCTTGACAATAAAAATAAACAAGTTTATTTTGTATTGCGATCGGCTTGCACTATCTTTAGATAAGATAGGCTGCGCCTTGGTATAAAAAATAAATAAATTTATTTTGTTCTACTCTCGGCTTGCACTATCTTTGCGAAATGTGAGAAGATAGGTTTGTACTTGTTGTTTCATTATTAAATAATGGAAATTGTGAAAAAAAGAGTTGTTTTATTTTTGACAATGATATTTCTCTCCTTCGCTGTTTTTGCGCAGGAGACTTCTGCTGTGTTTAATTTTTTGCGTTTGCCTCTATCGGCGCATGCAGCTGCTCTTGGCGGTAATAATATTTCACTTATCGAAGATGATATAACACTTGCTTATCATAATCCCTCATTATTAATAAATGTTTCGGATAATACATTGAACCTTAATTATATGACATATATTACCGATAGCAAGGTTGCCGGTGCAATGTACAATAAAGTGTTTGGTGAGCGTTCGGTCGCTGCCGTTGCCGCACGATATGTAGACTATGGCTCGTTCGATGGTTACGACGAGAATAATGCTGTTACCGGCAGTTTCGGTGCCAAAGATATTGAGGTAAAATTAATGTATAGTTATCTGCTTACGGACAAGATTAGCGGCGGTGTTTCGGGTAAATTCATTACTTCGAAATACGAGAGTTATTCGTCTGTCGCATTGGGCGTGGATCTTGGACTTAACTATTACGACGAAGAGAAAGATTTCTCGGTGTCATTTGCTATCAATAATCTTGGTGGACAGGTAAAAGCTTTTGACGACAAAAATGAGACATTGCCTCTTGATGTTCAGCTTGGTTTTACGAAACGTTTCGCCCATGCGCCGTTGCGTCTATCTGTTACGCTTAACAATTTGAATCATTGGAGCAAGAAATATTTTTACAATGCCGATGGCAGTGAGGATAATTTTAGTGAAATGTTATTCAAACATGCAGTTTTTGGTGCCGACCTGTTGCTTGGAGAAAATTTTCAAATTTCATTGGGATACAATTACCGCATTTCGCAGGAACTTTCTGTTGCCGGCAGCAAATGGGACGGAATAACAGCGGGGGCCAATCTTGCAATAAAAAGAGTGAAATTGGGTGCGTCGTACAGTAAACTGCATGTTTCTTCGTCGTCGCTGCTCTTTAATATATCATACGCATTATGAAAAAAATAGTTATAGCAATAGACGGATTTTCGTCGTGTGGAAAAAGTACAATGGCGAAAGCTCTTGCACGCAGTATAGATTATCTTTATTTTGATAGCGGGGCGATGTATCGTGCCGTTGCATTGTATTGCATGCAAAATGGTATTATCGTTGATGAGGGGATTGACACAAATAAATTGCGCGCGTCGATGAGTGACATAAAAGTAACTTTTGGCATCGACGCTGATACAAAGAATCCTGTTACATATCTTAATGGTGTAAATGTTGAAAAGGAAATTCGTACGCTCGATGTGTCACGCTACGTTAGTCGTGTGGCTGCTCTCGACTTTGTGCGTACAGAACTCATCGACCAACAACGTGAGATGGGTAAGGCCAAGGGTATTGTCATGGACGGTCGCGACATTGGCACAACTGTCTTTCCAGATGCCGAGTTGAAGATTTTTGTTACGGCCAGTGCCGAGGTCCGTGCCCGCAGACGTTACGACGAGCTTATGGCACGCGGCGACAACCCTGACTATCAAGAGATTCTTGCAAATGTAGTTGAGCGTGACCATCTTGACCAAACGCGCGAGGTCAGTCCGCTGCGCAAAGCCGATGATGCTTTGTTGCTCGACAACAGCAATATGACCATCGAAGGACAATTACAATGGTTGTGTGAACAGTATAAAAATGTTGCCGAGCAATGATAAAAGTTGAGATTGATGAATTTTCGGGTTTCTGTTTCGGCGTGACAACAGCTATTAAAAAGGCCGAAGAGGAACTTAAGAACAGTGCAACGCTGTATTGTTTGGGAGATATTGTACACAATAGCAAAGAGTGTGAACGACTGAAGAAGTTGGGGCTTGTAACAATAGACCATGAAGAGTATCGCAACTTGCGTAACGCCAAGGTGTTGTTGCGCGCTCATGGCGAGCCTCCCGAAACATACGCCATTGCCCGAGAGAATAATCTTGATCTTATAGACGCTACTTGTCCTGTGGTACTAAAGCTACAACAGCGTATAAAGCAGAAGTGGGAAAGCAGCACCGACGAAAAACGTCAAATTGTAATCTATGGACAGGCCGGGCACGCAGAAGTTCTCGGGCTTGTGGGACAGACGCATGGTAGTGCCATTGTTGTGGAAACTCCCTCACAGATAGAAACGCTCGATAAAGATTGCAACACTTATCTTTATTCGCAAACAACAAAATCGCTCGAAGGGTATAAACAGATTGCCGAGTCCATACGTTCTTACATGTCGCCTGTAAAAAAGTTTGAGTTTTACGATACTGTTTGTCGTCAGGTGGCAAATAGAATGAGCGGAATAAGTGAATTTGCCCGCGCACACGAACTTATAATATTCGTGTGCGGACGTAAAAGTTCAAATGGCAAAATACTTTTTGATGAATGCAAAAGAGTAAACCCAAACTCACACCAAGTAGAGAGTGCCAAGGAAATAGACTTTTCGCTACTCGACGGAGTAACAACGGTAGGAATCTGTGGGGCAACATCTACCCCTAAATGGTTAATGGAAGATTGCAAACAGGCAATTCTTAAAAACAAAGAAACAGACATATAAATTATTATATATACAATGGGAAAAGAGATTAAATGCGTTGGAATATTAACATCCGGAGGTGACGCTCCCGGCATGAATGCTGCCATACGTGCTATCACGCGTGCGGCTATATATCACGGGCTGAAAGTAAAAGCCATTTATCGTGGTTACAAAGGTCTTATAACCGGTGAAATCAAAGAATTTAAGACCGAAGATGTCAGCAACATCATACAACGTGGCGGAACAATTCTAAAGACGAGCCGTTGTGATGAGTTCAAGACTACCGAAGGACGCGCACTTGCGTACGAAACAATGCAGAAAGAGGGTATTGACGCACTTGTGGTTGTCGGTGGTGACGGCTCGATAACAGGAGCATATAATCTTGCAAAAGATTTTGATATTCCATGTATAGCTCTTCCCGGTACCATCGATAACGACCTTTATGGTACCGACACAACAATCGGCTACGACACAGCATTAAACACCATCATGGAGTGCATTGACAAAATACGTGACACAGCTTCGTCGCATGAGCGTCTCTTTATTGTAGAGGTAATGGGGCGCGACGCAGGATTCCTTGCTCTTAACGGTACTATCGCAACTGGAGCCGAGGCGTGTGTATTGCCCGAAATTGACCCTGAGTTTGAAAAAATCACACAATTTATTTCAAACGGTCTTCGCCGTACAAAGAGTAGCAGTATTGTTCTTTTTGCCGAAGGACGCGAAAAGGATTACAACATTATGGATGTAGCCGAGAGTATGCGTCAAAAGTTCCCAGAACTTGATGTACGTGTCTCAATCCTTGGATACTTGCAACGCGGTGGCAGCCCTACGGCAAGCGACAGAATCCTTGCAAGCCGTTTGGGAGTTGCGGCCATCGAGTCTTTGCTCGAAGGACAACGAAACATCATGGTGGGGCTACGCAACAACGAAATTGTGTATATCCCCTTTACTAAGGCCATCAAGGACGATAAGCCGCTCGATAAGGATGTTGTACGTGCTCAAGAGATTATGGCATCTTAGAAACTGTTTAAATTTCTTTCAAGAAAGTTTAATTACATTATTCGCGAGCAATGCTTGCCTTTTTATACTCTTTTTTGCCTGTTTTTCCCTTTTTCACAGTCACATAGCCCGTTATGCGCCTTTGATAAATGAAAAAACATACTAAAAAAGAGCTATAAAAATCTCAAGAACATAAATTTAAACAGCATCTTAAACAAAAAAACAGAAAAGCGGTTACCATTCGGACAACCGCTTTTTTATTACATGATAAAAATCAATAAAAGATGAAAATAAACAAAAAATTAGGATTCGGGCTTATGCGTCTTCCGTTGCTCGACCCCGACAAGCAGAATAGTATCGACCTCGAAGAGACCAAACGCATGGTAGACCACTTTATAGCTGAGGGATTCACCTATTTCGATACTGCATGGATGTATTGCGGGTTCGGCAGCGAAAAAGCTGTCAAAGAGGTTCTTACTACAAGATACCCTCGCAATGCCTATACGCTCACAACCAAATTGCATAGTGCCTTTATAAAGAGTAAGGAAGATAGAGATGTTATCTTCGATACGCAAAGAAAAAATACAGGCGTAGACTATTTCGACTACTATCTGCTACACGATATTGGCTGCGACAGTTACAAAGTGTATACCGAGCTTGATTGTTTTAATTGGATTATGGACAAAAAAGCACAAGGGCTTGTCAAGCACATAGGTTTTTCGTTCCACGACAATGCCGAAATGCTTGATAAAGTGCTTACCGAACATCCCGAGTTTGAGTTTGTGCAGTTACAGATAAATTATCTCGATTGGGAGAGCGCAGGAATACAATCACGCAAATGCTACGAAGTTGCCACTAAGCATGGCAAACCCATTATAGTCATGGAGCCTGTCAAGGGTGGTACGCTTGCAACTCTTCCCGAGAATATAGAGTCTATGTTCAAAAGTTATAATCCGCAAATGTCGATACCTTCATGGGCTATACGCTTTGCAGCCTCACAACCCAATGTCATGCTTGTGTTAAGCGGAATGAGCAATTTGCAACAAGTGCAGGACAACTGCGCCTATATGAAAGAGTTTGCTCCACTCAACAGCGAAGAACTTAAGATAGTGCAGAATGCGGTAGATGTAATAAACAGCAACATTGCAATTCCCTGTACCGGATGTGCCTATTGCACTGACGGGTGTCCGCAAAATATAGCTATTCCTAAATATTTTTCGTTGTACAACGCTGAAATGCAGGAACTGAAAGGTAAATTCTGGACTCCGCAGGGTGAATACTACGACCGACTGACCGGGCTTTATGGCAAGGCGAGTGCGTGTCTCGAATGTGGGCAGTGCGAAACTGTTTGTCCGCAACATCTTCCCATTATTGAACATCTTAAGAGTGTTGCGCAACGTTTCGAAAATAATCCAAATTAATAATTGTGATTCATGTGAATTTCTTGTATGTAATATAATCTTAAAAAGCAAAGAATGTGGTAAAATGTTACCACATTCTTTGCTTTTTAAGATTATGTTTTTAATCAGTCTTTTTTTGACGGATTATTTTGACAGGTGTCAATTATTTTTTGTCAAGGCTCTTGATGCGAACGTTACGCAACCAGAGTTCTGAACCGTGACCAAGGAAACCAATGTAACCTTTCTTGTTGAGCAATCCGGGGTGGTTCAAGCCGTCGCGTGTTTTTGTTCCGCCCTCAGATGCCTCTCTGATGTTACCCTCTGTTATAACAATGCCGTTTACTGTTACGCGGATGTAGTCGCCTTTAGCGTAAATTTCCTCTGTGTTCCACTCACCAACAGGTTTCAATGCATCGAATACTTTGGGAGCAATAACACCGTAAACAGAACCATGATGCTGGTAGGGTTTCAACCACGATGTATATATGGGGTTAAAGTGGTCGAGAATCTGTATTTCCATGCCATGATAAGCTGCATCCTTGCCCATGGGGGTGCGGATACCTACACCGTTGTTGGCACCTGCTGTCAGTTTGAACTCGAAACGGAAGATAAAGTCGCCATACTCGTCTTTTGTGTAGAGGTTACCGAATCCGCTACCTCTTTTACGTACTGCGATTGTTCCGTTCTCTGTTGCATAATTTGTCTTGTCACCCTGCCACTCGTTGAGTGATGTTCCGTCGAAGAGAAGTTTGAATCCTTCTTTCTTCTCCTGTGCCGAGAGCTGATAGGGCTCTGCTTGGGGAAGTTCGCGGATGTAGAGGTTGCGATAAGCTACCTTGCTACCATGAGCCTGAAGTTCAATCTGCTCTTTAAGTATTACGGGGAGTGCGCGGTTCCAATAGTTCTCCATGATGACGTTGTTTACAACAAGTTCACCATTGAGGTATACAGTTACGCGCTCGTCTGTCATCTTGATGTAGAAACTGTTCCACTGACCTACGGGGTTGTCGGCAACCTTCAAAGGTTTGTTTGCATTGATGCTGTTGTTGTAAAGACCGCCTGAACCTACTTGTGCGCCAACGTTTGTACGTCTTGTGTCCCAAATTTGTACTTGGGGTGTACCACGAAGGTAGATACCTGCGTCGGGCTCTTTGCCATCATAAAGCATCCAGTCTACGTACATTTCAAAGTTTCCGTATTGTTTCTCTGTGCAAAGGCTGCTGCCTTGACCGTTGAAGAGAATTGTACCGTCTGCTACCGACCAGCTTTTTGCCATAGCCTCGTTTGCCTCTTTCTGAAGTTTGGCAAGTTTGCTGCTGTTGAGTTTTGCACGCTGATAGGGGTTGTCGTAGGGTGCTGCCAAGAGGCCTTTCCAACCTGTAAGGTCTTTACCGTTGAAGATAGAAACAAAACCAGTTTCGTTGAGTTTTGCAAGTTTCTCAAGGTGTTGTTTGATTGCGGGTACTTCGTAGATAGCGTCGCCACCTTTGATGACTTCTGCTGCTCTGTTAAGAAGTGCTACAACCTCGGGGCCGTTGAATTCGATGTTGCCGAGTGCAAGTACGCGAACAGCCTGTGCTGCTGCCTGCTGCAATGCGGGTACTTCGATGAATTGGCCTGCATAGATTATTCCAAGGAATGTGTTTGTCTTGGCAACTGATTGGAGTACTCTTACTTTCTGTGCATCGCTTGTTGCAAAGTTCATTGCGTTGCGGTACATCAACAGACGCTGTGCGCCGGGGAATTTGTTGTCGATGCTCTTCATGTATGCCTCAAACGCAGCGCTAAGAAGTTTTGTATCTTTCTTTGCTACAAGGTCGTTGCAGATTGCAAGAAGCTGCTGGTTGTTTGCTGTCTTGAAGACGATGGGCCAGTAGAGGTTCTGCTTGTCTGTTGCAACCGATGCTTTACGTGCGTTGATTGTCTTGAACTGCTCGTCTTTGCTCATGCTTGACATTGCGGCGAGGATAGCGTCCTGAACTGCGGGTACATATTTAGCGTCGCATTTTTCGAGAAGTGCGTAGAGTGAGCCGAGGTTGTCCTTTGTAGAAACGTCTTTCAATGCTTTGTAAGCAGCGTCCTTAACAGTATTGTCGCTTGCGTTCAACTGCTCGTTTACGAGTTTGTTGAAAGATGCGTCTTTGCGAGCTGAGATAAGGTTAAGTGTTGCTGTCTCACCTTGTGCGCTCTTGCCTTCAACTGCAACTGCGGGCTGACAAACATTGCCTTTGTAAGACTTGAGAACTTTCTCGGCAAGAGTCACTTTGTCGGCATCAGCCGATGCAAGCAATGCTGCTACGTTGCTGATGTTGTCGGGGTTGCCGATGCGTGCCAATGCCCAAGCGGCAGCCTCAACTGTTGCTGCGCACTCTGATGAGAGCAAGGGTACAATTAATTCTGTGTTTGCTATTGAAGGGTGGTTACCCATCCAGTAGAGAAGGTCGATTGCCTGCTCACCTTTAGCTTTGGCGATTTTCTTTGTTGCCTTGTCCATGATGGGCTTGATAGCCTCTTCGCTTGCAGCGTTTGCATCTATTGCGTAGATTGTAGCAAGACGATACTGACGACACTTGTCTTTCAATGCTTTGAGAATAACTTTCTCACCAGCCTCGATGCCAACGCCTTCAATGTATGCGCTGATAGCTGCGCAACGTGCTGCGTTGTTTGCAAAGTTGGGCTCCAATTTTGCTGCGGCTTTAAGGTCCTTTGCAAGTGTTTTTGCATCTGCGGGTGCTGCCTCAACCTCTGCGGGTGCTTTAATTACACCGAGGAACTGCAACTGGCGTACGAGGAACTCTTTGTTTGACACCAAAAGGGGCTGGGTCTGTGAGTCTTTGATGTTGTCGCCTGTGAGTTTTTTGCAGATATTGTCATATTCGCCTTTGATGGCATTAACAACAATCTG
>CAZXIQ010000004.1:0-24601 GCA_964640785.1 uncultured Bacteroidaceae bacterium
GAGAGTGTACGGTTGTTACCTTGGACTTTTTCACCTTGGAAAGTCATTGATTCGGCCGAAAGCTCGCCACCGTCCCACTTGAGGATGGGAGTAACTGTGAGAACTGCCTTTTTCTTGAAAAATTTCTCGGGGAATTTACCGTCGATTGTTACGGGAATTTCACCACCAATAACCTCGAGCACCTGCGGTGTCACTGTGAAATACTCCGAAGAGAGGCCTTTCATCTTAGAGCCACAGGAGGAGAGAATAACCACTGCCATCAAAGAGAGCAGAAATGAAATTTTTTTAAGCATTTTCTGTTTGAATTTAATTAATATTTTATTTCTTAACTTTCAATTTGTTTATCTTCGCAAAGCGAGTGCAGCCTATTCTCGCAAAGCGTTTGCAAAGATACAACAAACTGATTGCTTAATAAAATATTATATTTATTTTTTTCTTCGCAAATGATTGTTTCTTGGATGGTGTTCGATAATTTCCTGTCTCAAGCGTGTACGGTCGATGTGTGTATATATCTCGGTAGTGGATATACTCTCGTGTCCGAGCATTGATTGGATTGCACGCAAATTGGCTCCACCCTCTAACAAATGTGTAGCAAAAGAGTGACGAAAAGTGTGAGGACTGACATTTTTATTTATTCCCGCCGCTGCAACCAATTCTTTAACTATATGAAACACTGTTATTCGCGACAAAGGTTTCCCGCGACGATAACTAAGAAAAAGAATATCCTCGCAGCCCGAATGTATATTCACAGCACTACGTTCGCAGATATACGCCCGCAGTTCGGCTATTGCGCGTGACGACACAGGTACAAGACGTTGCTTGCCGCCTTTGCCAAGAACACGTATAAACTCTTCGTCAAGGTAGAGGTCGCTCAAACGCAGCGCACACAGTTCGGAAACACGCAGTCCGCAACTGTACATAGTCTCTATGATAGCCCTGTTACGCTGCCCCTCAACCACAGAAAGGTCTATTGCATTTATCACACTATCAATCTCTTCGAGAGCAAGCACGTCGGGTAAATGTCGACCAAAAGCCGGAGACTGAATATTCTCGACAGGATTGACGCTTATAAAATCATCCAGCTTAAGAAATGAATAGAATGAGCGCAACGATGAGAGTATACGGGCACGCGAACGGGCGTGAATACCAACATCGGCAAGAGACTTGAAAAAGGACTGCAAATCCTCGAATGTTGCGTCAAGCACATTTTTATGCACATCTGAAAGAAAATGTTCGAGTTTGTAAACATCGCCAACATAAGCCAGAAGAGTATTCTCGGTCATGGATTTTTCGAGTTGCAGATAGCGTCTGTAACGAGCAATCGGAGAATTCATTTTATTTATTACACTCTTTTCCATCTATATTCACTCTATTTTTCCTACCTTTGCAACATGTTGCAAAGGTAATTAAAAAATAGAAACAACAGACACATTCATGAGAATAGCAACACCCATAGAAGAGTATATAATGGAGCACATCAGCCCCGAGGGCGACTACCTGTACAAGCTTTACAGGGCTACGAACGTAGAAACAGTAAACCCACAAATGGCCTCGGGGCACATACAGGGACGTTTCCTGAAGATGCTCGTAGAGATGATAAAGCCTAAGAATATTCTTGAGATTGGAACTTTCACCGGATATTCGGCAATATGTATGGCCGAAGGATTAAAAGACGATGGGCAACTTTATACTTTTGACGTAAATGACGAACTTGAAGATTTTACCCGTAAATGGCTCGAAGGTTCGCCCGTTGGCAACAAGATTCATTATAAAATAGGTAGCGCGCTCGAAGAGGTACCGCTATTGAACATAAAGTTCGACCTTGCGTTTATCGATGGTGACAAAAGAGAGTATACAGAATACTACGAAATGGTCATGAAATATTTGAATGAAGGTGGATGGATTCTTGCCGACAATACCCTGTGGGACGGACACGTCATAGAGCAAGACAGGCACGATGCACACACCGAGAGCGTCAGACGCTTTAACAAAATAATAAAAGAAGACCCGCGCGTAGAGAAGGTTATTCTTCCATTGCGAGACGGACTGACAATAATAAGAAAAATAAAATAAACAATAAAAAGCATGGACAGTACAAGACAAAGCAAAATTGCACGATTGATACAAAAAGAGTTAGGAGACATTTTCCTGAAAATGACAAAAGAGACACGAGGAGTATTAGTGTCGGTGAGCATTGTCAGGGTAAGCCCTGACTTAGGAATTGCAAAGGCCTATCTGAGCGTATTCCCCTCGGCCAAAGGAGAAGAAATTGCGGAAACCCTCAACAAAAACAGCAAAAGCATACGTTACGAACTTGGCAACAGAGTGAGACATCAATTACGCATAATTCCCGAACTGAGATTTTATCTTGACGACTCACTCGACTACATAGAGAACATCGACAATCTGCTAAAATAGCCTTAGCGGCAGATGAACGTATCTTTTTACATAGCAAAGCGATACTTATTCTCGAAAAAGAGTCATCAGGCTATTAATATTATTTCGGGAGTAGCTGTTGCGGGTGTAACACTTGCAACTATTGCCATGGTGTGTACACTTTCGGTATTCAACGGATTTAAAATGTTGGTTGCCGAACAATTTACAGCATTCGACCCGGAAATTAAAATTACAACCCAACGGGGCAAGGCCTTCGACACATCTGCAAAGTGTGTAAGAAAAATCAAAGAGTTACCGGAAATTGCCGTTGTCACAGAGTGTGTCGAGGATAAAGTAATGATACAATATAATGGCAGGCAGGTAATGGCTACCATTAAAGGCGTGGAAGATAATTTTGCACAACTGACAGAAATTGAGAAGGTACTCATCGGCAACGGGACATTTAAATTGCACGACAATACGGTGGACTATGCAACGCCGGGAATAGAACTTACAGGTATATTGAATTGCGGGCTCTACCACACAGCGCCGTTAGAAGTATTCGCCCCGAAAAGAGGGAAAAAGGTGAGCATGGCAAACCCGGCGGCAAACTTCAGAAAAGGGTATCTTTACGCCTCGGGAAAGACATTTATTGTGAACCAACCGAAATATGATAGCAATTATATTCTCACTTCTATTGACTTTGCAAGAGACATATTCGGCCGCGACAGTACTGAGGTAACTTCTCTTGAACTAAAGACAGCAGGCGGGACAGACACAAACAAACTGAAAAAATGTATAAAAGATATTTTAGGCGAAGATTTCAGAGTAGAAGACAGGTATGAACAACAGGCCGATGTATTCAGAATAATGACAATAGAAAAATTTATCTCTTACCTGTTTCTTTCATTGATTTTGCTTATTGCCTGCTTTAATGTTATTGGCTCGTTGTCGATGCTTATTTTGGACAAGAAGAGAGACATGGTGACGTTACGCAGTTTAGGTGCAAACGACAAATTAATCTCGGGGATTTTCATCATCGAAGGTTCCATGATTTCTATTTTAGGGGCATTTACAGGCATTATACTTGGAGTGGCTGCGTGTCTTATACAAGAGAAATATGGCATTATCTCTTTTGGCAACGCTGCTGACAGTTTTGTTATAAGCAGTTACCCGGTAGATGTTATTGCAAGCGACGTTGTTGCAGTTTTTGCAACTGTTATTGCCGTAGGGCTTGTTGCAATGGGTATTCCTGTTAATTATCTTACAAAAAGGCTGCTTAATTCGGATAACAAAGAGTAAGAAGTATCAGATTATTACTGTTTGCGCACGCACAGGCTGATGCAAAAAGAGCGATGCTCTTTCGCGAAATTTTTCCTCGGACTCTGTGGTGCAGAAACAACTGTTATATCCATGCGTACAGAGGCTTTCTATTTCGGGGTGACGTTGAAGATAATCCTTAAGCGATGCTGCAACTGCCGCACCTTGAGTAACTATTGTCACCCCCTCGGGAACAAATTTCTTTATCTTTTCCAACAACATCGGATAGTGTGTACAACCCAATATTATAGTATCTATCAAGGGGTCGCGATTGAGAAGATTTTCGACATGTTTGCGCACAAAATAGTCGGCACCGGGCGAAGTGTATTCGTTGGTCTCGACAAGCGGGACCCACAGAGGACAGGCCTCGCCCGTGACATGCAACGTCGGGTAGAGTTTGCGTATTTCCAACGGATAGGATAGTGATTTTATGGTTCCATCGGTGGCAAGTACACCTACGTGACGGCTTTTTGTTATTTCGCCAATATTTTCTACCGTCGGACGTATAATTCCAAGCACACGACGACGGGGGTCCATCTGAGGCAGGTCTATCTGCTGTATGCTGCGAAGCGCCTTGGCCGACGCAGTGTTACATGCAAGAACCACAAGTTGGCAACCTGACTGAAAAAGATAGCGCACCGACTGGCGGGTAAATTCATATACTACATCAAACGAGCGTGTACCATAAGGGGTACGGGCATTGTCGCCAAGGTAAAGATAGTCGTATTGCGGCATCAGGCGGTGTATCTCTTGATAGATAGTAAGCCCGCCGTAGCCCGAATCGAATATACCTATCGGACCGGGACCTTGTGGTAATTGATATTTTACGCTCATTCGTGCAAAATTTGTTTAAAAAAGTGGGGTCACTTACTCTCTTCGGCAGTATTTTCGCTCTCTACTGTTGTCTGCTGGCTCTGTTCTTGGTTGCTGTTTGTCTGCTCGCCCTCGGCAGGTACCTTTTGCTCGGGAACGATTATTCCCAATGTGCCTAACAGTGCATTTGTAATATCAAAGCCACATGTAGGGTTTATAAATTTATACCCTGCCTCGTCGAGGTCAATTATATATGCAAGGTTATTATGCAGACATACACGAGAGACTGCATCATCAACCTTGGCACGCATAGGAGCAAAAAGCGAGTCGTGTGCTGCTGTCAGCCACGTTTGCAGTTCCTCGCGGAAAAGAATACTTTTATCGACAAGCTCCTGTAATTCTTTTTGGCGTTTGCGCAGAATGGGTTCGGGAAACTCATTCTGTCCATCCAAATAAGCTACATAGGCACGGGTAAGCTGTTCTTCGTTACGGGCAATTTCGGCGTCACACTGTTTTTTAAGTTCTTCATAATCGTTGCACACTTGCTTGTATTCGGGCATCTGCTCAAGTACTTTATTATAGCGAAAATAGCCGAAAGTAGTTGTTTGTGCGGCGACTGCCATTGGCAATAACAACAATAGGAATATATACTTACGCATTTTTTTATATTTATCGGATGGAACTGTTTGTATTAAAAAAGCAGGGGAAGGCAGTAAAAAGACCATCCCCTGCCTTTGTAGGAACACTGTTTGTTATTTTTTATTCTGTGCCGGCGCAGGTGTTGCGGGTTTTGCGCCTTTCTTAATGCCAAGCTTGGTTTTTACAGCCTCGGTAAGGTCCTCGCAAAGTGTCTTGCTGATATAAGGTATGCCGCTTGCAACGTCGAACACACAAATATAGCCGCCATCCTGACCAACTGCCTGAATAGCTTTGTTCAGCACTTGATTGACCTCGCCAAGCTTTGTCTGCTGAGCCTGCTGAAGATTCTGATAGCTCTCTTGCTCGTACTGCTGAAGGCGTGTGTAGAGCTCTTGCAGGTCTTTCTCGCGACGTTGCAGGATTGCTGCGGGGAGAGAATCTTTTGCCTGCTCATACTCGGCACCTTTCTTTTCAAACTCTTTGCGCAAACGCTCATATTCATCGGCATATTGCTTTTGCAACGTCTGATAGTCGTTCTGTGCTTTGATATATTCGGGCATTACTTGCACAATTTCAACCGAGTTTATGTATCCGAACTTTTGTGCGAAAAGACTCATGGGAGCCACAATCAATAATAAAACAAGAAATTTTTTCATGACTTTTTCTTTATATTTTTATTGGTTTTATATTCTTAACGTCTGCAAAGGTAGTTATTTAATTTGAATAACCAAGTTTTGCAAGTACCTCATTGCTTATATCTATCTTGGGAGAGGCATAAATTATGCTCACAGCAGAGGCTCTATCGACCACAGCCGAATAGCCTTTTGCCTCGCAAATCTCTTTTACGGCATTGTAAATTTCATCCTGTATGGGCGCCATAAGACTTTCGCGTTTTTTATAAAGTTCGCCATCGGGACCGAAATATTTGCGTTTGAGTTCGCTCGCAAGTTTTTCTTTTGCAAGAATCTCTTGCTCGCGTTTCGTACGCTGCTCGTCGGAGAGGAATATTGATTCACTTTGATATTTCTTATATAAATTTTGCGCCTCGACGGTAAGGTCGTCAATTTCGCTCTGCCAACGTTTGGACTGCTGCGTAAGCTGTTCGTTTGCACGCTCGTACGCAGGGATATTTTTAAGTATATATTCCATGTCTATCAATGCAAATTTCTGTGCATTAACGCTTACAGCCGAAACAATGGCAAAGAGAGCCAATAATATAAGTTTTTTCATAATTATATATTTATTAATAATTAAAACTCTTGTCCTAAGATAAAGTGGAACTGACTGCCTCCGTACGAACTTGAGCCGTATATCTTGTCAAAGCCATACGCCCAATCAAGACCTATGAGACCTATCATCTGCAAGTAGAGACGTATACCGAGGCCGGCACTGCGCTTAAGGTCGAATGGATTAAACTTTTTCGCATCTGTCCATGAGTTTCCGCCCTCGACAAATGCAAGCGCATAGATATTTGTAGCAGTCTGCAACATCAACGGATAACGCAATTCAAGGCCCAAACGGGTATAGGCGTAACCTTCGTAGCCATACGGTGTAAGACTACCATTGTCGTATCCGCGCAAAGCTACAATATCCGTTGCATAATTATACGAATATCCGCTCATTCCATCGCCACCTACATAGAAAGTTTCGAATGGCGATTTTTTGTTGGCTGTATAACTGCCCAACAATCCAAAGTCGGCACGTGTCATAAGCACAAGATTGTAGTTACCATTTGTGAGCGAAGTATAGGTTTTGCTCTTGAACTTAAACTTGTAATATTCTATCCATTTATATTTGTCGCTGAGTTCTTTTCTATATGTAGGACTTTTTGTGTCCGAGGCAAGCTTGTCATAATCCTTGCCGTCGAAAAGAGAGTAAGGCGGCGTGAACGAACCGGACAGCACAAATTCGGAGCCGCTACGCGGATAGATTGGGTTGAACACAGAATTACGCGACAATGAAAGAGTGAGGCTTACATTGTTACAGTTTCCGTTGCTGATGATAAAGTATTGCCAATCTTTCAACGAGTATAATTGATAGCTCAATTCGGCCGAGAATTGGAAGTAGTCATCGGGCCATGTGAGACGGCGTCCCCAACCGACCGACACTCCATACATCTTTATGTATTTATCGGGGTCGTAGTATGACGACACATTATTGTATCCGTAATTATTATAATTACCGTATCCATAAAGATAGTTGTAGTAATTATTATAATATGAAGAGTTATAATAGCTGTCGGCAACATCTGTCTGAACAGACATAAAGGCTGATACGGACAACGAATTGGGGCGTTTGCGTCCGAACCAAGGGTCGTAGAACGAGAGGCTGTATGCCTGATAATAACGTCCGTTACTCTGCGCGCTGAGCGTTACTGTCTGTCCGTCGCCTTGCGGAATTATTCCACGTCGGTTGGCATCTTTATTGAAGAGGTTGCGCATGGAAAAGTTTGTAAACTTAAGAGCCACCTTTCCTATCACGCCTGTCTGTCCCCATCCGGCCGAAAGTTCCACTTGGTCGTTGCTCTTGGAGACAAGTTCCCAATTTATATCTACCGTAGCACTTTGAGGGTCATCCACCACTTTGGGGTTTATTTTTTCGGGGTCGAAGTGTCCCATCTGACCTATTTCGCGGAAAGAGCGTTCAAGGTCGCGCATAGAGAAAAGCGCACCGGGCACGGTTCTGAGTTCACGACGAACAACCTCTTCGTAGAGACGGTCGTTTCCGGCGATGGTTACTTTGTTTATGGTTGCCTGAGGACCCTCTGTGATACGTATTTCAAGGTCCACAGAATCGTTCTCTACGCTAAGTTCCACCGGTACGGGGCGCGACCACACGTAACCCTTATTATAATATTCTTTGTGAATAGATGTTTCGTCGGTCATCAGACGTTCGTCAAGCAGTTTCTGGTTGTACACGTCACCGGCCTTAAGCTGGAGTGCCTCGCTGAGCGCTGCGGTGGAAAAGACGCTGTTACCCACCCAATTAACATTGCGAAGATGGTATTTGTTTCCCTCTTCAATCTTAAGATACACATCGACACTGCTTTCATCGTAACGCGACACACTGTCCTTTACTATTATTGCATCGCGATAACCAAGTTCGCTGTATCTGTCGAGAATATTTTGCTTGTCCTCTTCGAAACGTTCGTCTGTATATTTCTTGGAACGAAGGAAGTTGGCGAATTTACCCTTCTCACGGGTTTTCTTCATCAATTTCTTTATTTTTTTGGCAGGTATTGCCTCGGCACCCTCAATTGTTATCCTGTGAACTTTTATTTTATCTTTTCTATCTATGTTCACATCTACAATTACATGACCGGACATATTAACGTCGGGACGTTGCACTATGTTTATTTCGGCATTTTTATAACCTTTGTCATCGTAATATTTACGAATAACCCGTCGTGCTCTGTCGAGCATGTTGGGCGTAACCTGATTGCCTTTTATGATACCTATTTTGGCCTGAATATCCTCACGTTCGCTCTTTTTAACACCATTGACGTTAATCTGGGATGCGCGCGGACGTTGTTTAAGGTTAATGCCAAGGTATATTTTCCCATCGACAATACTGTCGGCAACAATGCTTACATCCGAAAAAAGGCCATGTTTCCAATAACGCTTAACGGCATTTGTAATATCGTCGCCGGGCACTTCTACAACGTCACCCACAGAAAGTCCCGACAAGCCTATAATGATATAAGGCTCGTAGCTATCTGCTCCTGTGACATTTATGCCGCCAATTTCGTACTGACGAGGAGTACCCGAATAGAGTATTGCGGGTGCAACCTGCTTGCCTGTCTGCGCATATAAAGTTACCGCACAGGGAGCAAACAGCAACAATATCATCAGAAACCGTATAGATAATATATATTTCATCTTTGTCATGTTTTTCATTTTGTAACCTGTTCGCCTGTCTTGCCGAAACGACGCTGACGCTGCTGATAGCTGTAAATAGCCTTGCATAACTCTTCTTTGTCAAATTCGGGCCACATAACCTCGCTGAAGTATAGTTCGGAATATGCACACTGCCACAGAAGGAAGTTGCTGAGACGCTGCTCACGTCCTGTACGTATGAGCAGTTCCGGGTCGGGCATGAAGGCTGTGGTAAGATTCTCGTCTATATGTTTGTCGCTTATCTCGCAAGATTGTAATTCGCCGGCCTGAACTTTTGCCGCTAAACGACGCACGGCCTCGATAATTTCCCATTTTGCCGAGTAGCTGATGGCAAGCACAAAGGTCATACGAGTATTCCCCGCTGTTCGTTCCATACACTTGTAAAAACGTTCACGTACCCTCTCGGGAAGTTTTTCCATTTCGCCAATAACCGAGAAACGTATATTGTTTTTAATAAAAATTTCCTCTTCCATGGAATCAAAAAGCAGCACCATCAATGCAGCGACCTCGTCGGCCGGACGATTCCAATTTTCCGTTGAAAATGTGTACAACGTCAGATAACGGACCCCAAGTTGAACGGCATCCTCGGCTATGCGACGCACCACAACCGCACCTGCTTGGTGTCCGTCGGTACGGGGCAACCCGCGTTGTTGTGCCCAACGGCCGTTACCATCCATTATTATCGCAATGTGTTCGGGGACACGTTCTTTATCTATTAAATCGGTATAATTCATTGTATATTAATTATTACATTTTCTATATTTTGGCATTATGTCGTATGTGAGAAAGAGGGCAAAAAACGAATAACTGTCTTTATTCTTCATGCCACTGCTTCTTATTCCCAGAGGGTCGTCAAGGGTGGGGGTTGTAGCCTTGCTCACGTCAAGCTTATCACTCATGCTGAAACGGAAAGATAGTTCACAACCGACATTCAAACGATTGGCGACTTTATATTTCACACCGAGGCCTATCGGGAAATTCAACGTAAAAACATTATCAACAGGCTTGCCGGCGTATGTGAACCCTACTCCGCCTAAGATGTAGGGCGTAAAACGATAAAGACGCTTATACCCGCCACCGCTGCCGTAAGGGAAAAAGTTATACTCAAACTGCGCGCCAAGGTCGTAAAGTGTGCGCGAAAAATCTATGTCTGCATTTCCGGGTATGTGATACTCGCTGCCTGTTGTCGTGCCCGAAATTCCTGCTGCCACCAAATTTCCTTTTATGGACATACGGGGGTTGAAATTGTATCGCACCACTGCCCCACCCATTGCAGAGACATCTTTGAAAAGCCCGGTAAAATTGGCATCGCCAAGATAGAAACTGCCACCAAGCGAACCACCAAGCTCCATCTTATATTCCAAATCCTGAGCGCACAAAAAAGCCGGGGTTGCAAACAACCCTACAAAAAGCAGATATTTAAGTACGCACATTTTCATGGATATTCGCTATAAATCAAGTTTATTCATGCGACCGCGCCATATTGCTCCATTCTCGCCACATACAGCCAGCCATATATTACCATTTGCATCGACAAAGGCTGTAAAAGGTGCATCGACACCCGATAATTCCATCGGGAGCGACGGGCCGTTATCCGTTGCAGCCTCCCATGTCAAGCCATTATCACGTGAAACGTATATTGCACTAAGGGCTGCAACATCTGTACCTGCAACTGTACCTTTGCCGCCGATGGCATATAATTTATCATCGTATGGAAAAACAACCAACGACTCGAGCGAAGGACACAATTTTGTATTATACGACGATGGAATATAATTCACCCATTTTCTTTCGGATGACAGTTTGCTCCACACTTGCGGCTGGGACCGGTAACCCTGCTTGGCACGCCCGACAAGAATGTATCTGTTGATATTCAAGTTGGTGCGCAAAGGTATTATAACCGAAGAGAGGTCGTACAATGGAAATTTATCGGATATAGGCTGAAGCGGAGTAAAGCCCGCAGCAACGTCGTTAGTACATGCCAATGAATCGTCTGTCACAGCCCAAATTACATTATCCTTGTCCGAAGCTGCAAAAAGAGTTTTCACATTTGCATTGCATGGTGTATTTTCCCACACTTCACCATCGGCCGAGGCGTATATTTTGCCGTTGGCTGTGATATAAAAATTTCCGGAATATTGCACCAGAGAATTCATATCCGGTGACTGTGGAAGGCCTGTGACATTTTTAGTTTCCCATGAAACGCCGTTGGAGACTGCCATTGTGTGGAGCGAGACACTGCCCTCGGCATCGCAACCAAAGAGAAAAAGCTTGTCATCTTTCAAAAACATACGCACAGCAGCACTCGACACTGCCGGATTTGCAGCTATTTTGTTCCAATAGAGTTGATTGGGATCGACCGTATGGACGTTAAGCGATATTTTATATTCGCGTGAATATGTACCGTCGGTCGCAGCAACAAGAATTCTCAATGGTGTTGTATAATCAAACGAATCGGACTCTACAAAAAGTTTATAACTCTGAAGGCTGTCTACATAGAGGTATGCGACACCATCACATGATATTTGGGTCGCAACTTTTGTAATGTCAGTCCCGACCGGCAACGAGTCTACATTGTAGGCCTCACATGTCTCTTGATTTATTGTAAAAGGATAATTGCTACCTTTGATGGTTCTTACGACAGTGCTGTCGCTGCCATCCTCGGCTTTTATTATATATTTTGTGTCGATATTACTGATGCTGACCGAACGCAATGTTGCATACGGGTCGTATTTTGCTGCCAATTCGCCATCTGAATCGAGACACGAGGTAAAAGCCATCATCGTCGTCAAGGCTATCAGGAATAAAGAAAATATTTTTTTCATACGTTATGCTATTGTGTGTTTTTAAGAAACTGCAAAGTCTATGATGAGTTTTTCAGTTCCGAATATTTATCAACTTACAAAAATAAGAACAATTTTTGGGATGCTTGTAAAAGATTCCCTTATTTATGGTTTTTTATGACTAAAAAACCATAAATTACCTTTTTATATGCTCTATAAGGTTGCCGAAACATTGATATTTTTCTTTTTTTACGTTTTGCGGCAATTGCGGAGCCGGTACACCTGCATGCAGATAAAGAGCAGGGTTTGTCTCTACACGAATTTCGTCCCAAAGAGCAGAGTCAATAAAACTCTGCAATAACATTCGGCCACCCTCGACCAAAAGCGAATTTATTTTCCGGTAGTAAAGATGTGCAAGCATCTGCGGGATAATATCGCGTGAAAAATCGAGTTTCACCTGTGATACATTATCGGTGAATTTATTTTTACATATATTTTCGGTGTAGACGACGGTGGGTGCGTCGGTCGAAAAGAGACGAAGATGTGCGGGTAATATTCCTGCACGGTCGATGACAAGGCGTAACGGGGTGCGGCCTGCCCAATGCCTCAGCGTCAGCGATGGGTTGTCGAGCTGCGCGGTGCAACGCCCCACAAGTATCGCATCGTGTGTGGAACGCATTTTATGAACTGCAAGCATGGAGGCTGCATTTGATATTTGTTGCGCGTCGCCACTTTGACGCAGGGTATCAATATATCCATCGACCGATTGTGCCCATTTGAGTGTTACTACCGGACGATTCTTGCCGTGATACATAAAAAATGCTTTATTCAGCGAGAAGGCCTCACAGGCACAGACCCCGACCTTTACATCTATTCCTGCTGCACGCATACGCTCTATTCCCCTACCGCTGACCATTGCATTATTGTCGGTGGTGGCTATTACCACACGCGGTATTCCACTGTCTATTATAAGGTCGGCACAAGGAGGGGTCTTTCCAAAGTGCGAGCAGGGTTCAAGGCTCACATAGATGGTGGAACGTGACAGAAGAGAATTATCGCGCACAGAGCGCACTGCATTTACTTCGGCGTGAGGCTCGCCACTGCGTATGTGATACCCCTCGCCTATAATTTTGCCGTCGCACACAATTACAGCACCCACCATAGGATTGGGCGAGGTGCTGCCATTGCCGTTACGCGCAAGTTGCAGACATCTTGATATATATTTTTTATCTTCGGCTGTTATTTCGGCCTTATTAAGTTCATTTTCCATAATACGGTGCAAATTAACGAAAAAATAATGCTCCGACAAAATGAAGAGAAAAAGTTTATGCAAACTTTAAGAAGTTGTTTGATTTTATATCATTTGATTTTTATAGAGCAAGAAAGAATATATCCTGTTTTTCAGGATGCTTTACTCGCAATGCAGTGTTACGAGAATCAAGTCACTCGGTGCGCAGAAACGTATATTCTTTCGCGATGTTCCCAAGCCATTGGATGTTACAACCGGCACTCCTTTATCTGTAAAATTAAGCCCCGAAAGGAATCGTTTGCCATAAAGAGAATTTGTAACAGGGGCATAGAGCCCGAGCAGTGTCACCTGCCCGCCATGCGTGTGCCCCGAAAGTGTCAAAGAGACATTTGCAACATCGGCATTCTGGACAAAGTCCGGCGTATGGACTACAAGTATCGTAAAAGCGGAATCGACATATTGTTCCAGCCAAGATATTTTGTGCTTATTAGCATAATCTTTTATTCCGCAAAGATAAATTTGCGATTCATCGATGCACAATGTATCTGATTCATCTGCAAGCAGCCTGATGCCGTTACGCGACATACTGTGGTGCAACAATTCGTGACGGCTGACATCGTGATTGCCAAGAACCGCATATTTGCCATGAGGAGCCTTGCAACCGCCTAACGCTGCAAAAAGTTCATCGGCATAAGCATCGGATGTAACATAGTCACCACCAAGAAGAAGTACATCGGGCGACAAGTCAGAAAGGGCACGCACGACATTATACAGTCTTTTGCGAGTAAATTTGCTTGGATAGTGAGTATCAGAGAGAAAGGCTATTTTAAAGCCGTCGAATTTTTGTGGCAGACGGGCATCGCAAATTTCATAGCGACGTATGCGCCCCACTCCCGGATAACGCGACAACGTTGCACATGAACAAAGCATCAACAGCGTCAAAAGGACGAGACAAACGCTCGCCCCGCGAAACATACACTTTAACCTGTTTAGACTATTTTTCAATAAGCACAACTGCATATGCCGAGATTCCCTCTTTGCGCCCTTCAAAGCCGAGTTTTTCGGTTGTTGTTGCCTTTATGGACACAACATCTTCGTCTACTTCAAGCACTTGAGCAAGAACCTGACGCATTTGAGGTATATGAGGATTGAGACGAGGCTGCTGCGCGGCTATGGTAGCATCAACATTGCCTAATTTATAACCTTTGGCATTTATAAGTTCGTTTGTGCGACGCAATAGAATTTTACTGTCGATGCCTAAAAACTCATTGGAAGTATCGGGAAACTGATGCCCTATATCTCCAAGATTGGCGGCACCCAGCATTGCATCGCAAATTGCATGTATCAACACATCAGCATCCGAGTGACCGTCAAGGCCATGACTATAAGGTATTTTCACTCCTCCTATCCAGAGGTCGCGACCCTCTACCAAACGATGAACGTCGTATCCGAATCCTACTCTTATCATAATTACAATTATCTACGTCCTAACAAATCTTTAATACCATCCATGTCAAACGACAGCGAGAAACGCAATGTCTGGTCGAGAGGGTTGCTCTGTGCTGCCGAAATAAGATAGGCTGCGTCGAGTGAAAAGACATTCATTTTGAACCCTGCACCCAGAGTATAATATTTTCTGTTACCTTTATATTCATTTTCGTAGTGATAGCCGCCACGCAAAGAGAATTGATTGTTGTAACAATACTCGACGCCTATACCTCCGTAAATCTCTTTAAGCTCTTCACTGAAGCCCCCGGGAGCGTCCGAGAAAGACTTGAAGATTCCGGATATTGGAGAAATATCGTTGTAACCTGTTGTTTCGAGCCAAGTTTGATACTCGGAGTAGCGGCTGTTGTCGTCGGACGCATAACCCTCTTCGGCAAGGAATTGAGAGTATGTAGGACGTGTGGGTACCAAGAATTTATTAAGGTCTACACTGAAAGAAATTGTATTATATTCGTCTATGGGCATGAGCAACGATGCTCCCAAACGTAGGTTTGTAGGAATAAATTGATTCGTCGAACCACCGTCGTATGATATTTTGCTACCGATGTTAGAGATATTCATGCCCAATCCAAACAGACACTCTCTGTTGCCCATAATAACATAATTGTTGTAATACATTGCAATATCTGCTGCAAACGCGCTACCGGGTGTAATATCTTCTTCGTAGTTATATTGAAGGTCGGAGTATATGAAACGCAAGGCTACCGCTGCCGAGAATGTTTCGGAGAGCATGCGCGAGTATGCTACATCAAATGCAAGTTCATAAGGCTTTATTGTATACTCGTCGGCTATTACCTCGCCAAGCGAAAAATATGTCAGCGATGAGCTTACAGCCGAATAGTCACCTATGCGATAAAAGCCTGTAACGTATGCAAGGTCGATATCTTTAACCAATTGACGCAACCAAGGAGTGTAAGACAACGAAACACCTGCACGTGCAATGTTAAAAGGATATTTCGCCGGATTCCAATATTGGGAATTTACATCGGGGTCGGTTGCGCAACCAATGTCTCCCATCGCACCGGCACGTGCATCAGGGGCAATAGAGAGAGAGGTTACACCTGTATACACAGGATTGAACATATCTTTTTGAGCCGAAACGGGCAACATTAATATTAGCCCGAGTAGTGTAAGAAGTGTTTTATTCTTTATCATCGTTTTTTATCTTTATGTTCTTATAAAACCCAAAATTTGCTTATTTATTGTTTAAGATAACTATTTTTCGTGTTTTTGTCTGCAGGGAGCCACCGGCTGCCGATATTTTCGCACGATAGAGGTATACTCCCGTGGGGATAGGTTGCCCTGCCGAGGATGCAACATCCCACCTGTATGTATAGACCGTTCCGTCACTTACAGCATTTTCGGTGTTGCTCCATAGAATGCGACCTTGAAAGTCGAAAAGTTCAATAGTGACAGTTATTTCACTCTGCGGACGATCGTGGGTCAGCATAAATGTAACACTTTCGCCGCGATGCACAGGGTTGGGGGTTGCGTCAAGCTCTACAAAATCAGGAGCAAGGCCGGGAACGACTGTAAAGTTTATTGTGGCTGTCGAGGAGTTGTTCAATAAATCCCATGCACGCAACAACAACGTATGTTCACCGGGTGGCAACGACGCAAGCGGGAATGTTATATGTCCCGAAGTATAATCGCCTACCGATGACACAAAAGAGTTGTTCAGATTGAAGGTGTACGACGCATTGTTATCTACTATGGCAACAATATCGTGCCCGATACCCGAACCTACGGTGTTTATGCCGTCAGCGTCGTTGAGCTCGACAAACAGGCAAGGTGCCGCATTTACTTCGTCGCCATCGCGGAAAGTAGTTTTATTAAGGTACATTTTTATTTCGGGTCCCTTTTTGTCATCGAAAATATCGGGCGAAGTACCGCCTATTATAAAATTGTCGTACCTGCCTTGAGCCGACCTTTTCCCATCGTCAGTAACAGCGTAAAGGTTCAAAAGCCCTGTTTCATCGCTGTAACTTATATCCATAGGCACAGGGATTGTCAGCGTGAAACTGCCGTTCACAACCGAATCGCAGCCCGAATAGAGCTTGCTTTTGTGTGCATAGTAGGTATATGCTCCAAGATCTGTATTGTTTTTTGTTACAATCTCTTGTTCATAATCGAACATTGTGGGCAGAACTATGCCGTTGAAATCTTCTGCTTTTTCGCCTTTGATGTTTCTTATGTGCCCTTCGACGGTAATTTTACCACCGGCATTTGCAGCAGTTTGCACTGTGACATCCTCACCTGCGAAACGGTCGATGACAACCTCGTACTCGGGCACTTTCAGCCTGAGTGCCGGGTCACCCAAAAGTATATATTGCAGTTTGTTTTCCGAGAGGTCGGAGGTTCCGGATATAAGTGTAACCTTTGCCTTGCGAACAGCATCGCCTATTGTCGAGGCACGACCTTTTTCGTCACGTGTCAGCACGTTGCGTGTAAATTGTTGGTTGATAAGTGCATTTTGTGCTTGATAGACTGTTCGGGTGGTGGTGAACATTGCCACTGCCGCACCTACGGGATTAAGGATAGCCTCCTCGCCCAGCGAACCGTCGCCAAGGTCGAAAGGCGAAATGTCGCACGAGGCTGTCACCCACAGTGGCAGACGCGGGGAGGTGCATTCGACCATATCTGATGCTTTCCACACCATTTCATGCGAGAGCAGGTTTGCACTGCCGTGACCCGAATAGTTCACTATTAAGGCTCCTTCGGCAAGTTGCTCTTTTATAGCCTCTGTCACGGCCGGATAGGTATTTCCTGTTGCAAGCGTAACTACCGGATAGTCGTCCCAATATATGCGTCGCAGCATGAATGATGGGAAACTGCGTTTCACGATTGATGCTATATTCTCGGCATCGCGCATGTGTGAATTATTGTCGCCATCGTCGGCAAGCAATACTATGTTATTCTGCCACGAACCGGCCTCGGTGTTATTTGAGTAATTTATTATTTTGTCTACTACGGGAACAAGTTCGGAGAGGTTTTTTGCGGGAATGCGACCGACTGCAATGTCTGCCTTGTCGGTAAGATGAGACGCACCTTCCCCATCGTCGAGAAAGGCAAAATAGTCTTCTAATACGTACGAGGTTGTTGTGCTGACGGAATTTTGTGATTGATAGCATAACAGCAGGTCGTCGGCACGATATTTTTTATTTGTTATAAGCCTGTTGTCTGCGTATGAGTCGCCTAAGAGCAATAAATATTTGGGTGCTTCGTCGGAATTGCTTGCACGGTCGTAGAACATTTTCATGAATCGGCGATAGGCGGTTGCGTCGGGGGTGCCGGAGGAGAATTCATTATATACCTGCTCGGCTGTAACAACTGCCACCGTCAGCGAGTCTGTCTCGCGGTGCATTTGGGCGAGCCGCTCGGCTTGTTGCACAAACTGCCCGTTGGAAGGAACTATTATTACCATGTCTGTCTGCCCCAAAGAGTGAAGATTCTGATTGGGTACCTCGCCGACAACCTCGACCGAAGGGAATGTTGCATTGACATCAACGGCTACAAACTCTTCGTAGCACGAGGCAGGGGCTGTAACTGTATAATATCCATCGGAGTGTGTTCCGGGGTATTCCGTTATTTCGGATGGGGTTGTTACACGCCACACTTTTACATTGGGGTTGTTGGTGGCTATCTTGAAATTTGCATTACCGCTATAACCTATGCCTCGAAAATTTGTAGATGCTCCGTACAGAGCCAGATTGCGTGTATAGTTTATGCATATATAATCAAGATGCCCGCTTATGGTATTCGAGGTTGCATTGTGTTTCAACGACACTGTAACATCCTCGCCTATTCCTTCGTTTGTCATATAATTGCCCGAGGATATTTTTCCTCTTTCAACCGAAGAGACAGCGTTAATGGCAAGTGTACCTATCTGTTTTTCGTTTACATATATGCCCACTGAGCTTTCCTTGGCAGCGTTGCTACCGAACGAAACTGCTATGCGCGCACGTGCCTCGGTGGCACCGGGCAATGAAAAGTTGTAATGTTTTGTACGTCCCGAGGAGTAGTCGTATCCGTCGAGTAACACACGACCGAATGCACACAGGGAGTATTCATCTTTCTCGTACAACGCATAGTCGGGGAATGTTGTATAGGTGATATTCGACGCAGGCAGGGGATTCACTGCGGGAAATGCCATAGGTTCTTCTCCATCTGTTTGGTTGAGGAAATAGTAACCATATTGTGAATAGTTGTTCTGTTCGTGAACAAATATGCTTGACTTATATTTCCATTTTATTGTTCCGTTGGCATAAAAAAGCAGATTCCCATTATTACGCCACAGTGGCACCTCTTGCAGGTCGTCGGTTATTGCGGCAATGTTTGTCTCGGGCAATATATGGCCGCCGCAACCGAAGAGGCGCACCTTTGAGGGGTCGGTAAAGCCCATCTTCGCAAGTTCGCTTTTGGTTATTTTGTAAACACCGTTCTGCGAGACCCTTATTTTTACCCATCGACCGGTAGCAAGCACGGAATTATCGGCATATTGAGCGTGGGAGCGAACAGTGGGGGCACGCATTTCACGCATAAGTGATTTTTCGTCTACACTTTTGCTTACAACCAATTTGAAAGAAATTATCTTCTGGTAACAACCGTCGAGAAAGACAACCGGTGTAAACTCTACGTCAAGCACTCCTTTTTTGGCCGACACTCCTACCGACGCACTTACTTCGGGCCACGAAGGCAATGTGTCAGTCTGCTCATTCAGCCGATAGCGGGTAATTTCACTATCGCTCATCGGGACAAATTCGGGATATTCAATCGCGGCACTATATTTGAAACAGTAAAAATCTTCATCAAGATTAACGGAACAACGGTAGCGAGGAAGAAGTGTATCACAAGCAAAGGCGTCCCAATCGATGTCTGTAAACACCTGCGCTGCAACATGGGGAATGCCGAGCAACAACGTCAGTATCGTTAAAATTATTCCGTATCTGTTCATAATATCTATCTTATGTAAAAATCAAGAACTTTTTTATCTTGTAAGAACCCTCGCAAATGGTTGTCAATAGAGACTGCTCCAACACCTGCCGGTGTTCCGGTGAAGATGAGGTCGCCTGTCCTGAGGGTGCAATATTTACTAACATAATTTATTATTTCGTCTATCGAGAAAAGCATCCGGTTGCTGTTGCTGCTTTGCACCGTACGGCCGTCAATGTCGAGACGAAATGGGAGGTTCGAGACATCCAGCCCTTCTGTGGGCACAAACTCGCCAAGTGTCGCTGCGCCGTCGAACCCTTTGCTTAATTCCCAAGGAGCACCGCTCTCTATCATCTTGCGTTGCCACTCGCGAGCGGTAAAATCTATTCCCACTGTCACTGCATCGTAGTATCGGTGGGCGAATCGTGTGGGTATGTTTTTACCCAGATTGCTTATGCGCACAACAATTTCGGCCTCGTATTCTACACGTCCCAAAAAATCGGGCAGGAAGAAGGGCTTGCCGTTTTTAAGTATGGCCGAGTCGGGTTTCATGAATATCATGGGGACAGAGGGGCGTTCGAGTGTTCCGTCAAACTCGAGCGCATGGTCGGCATAGTTTTTACCAACTGCTATTATTTTCATTTTAGGTCTCCTTTCTGTACTGATTCTGCCTCGACGATACTATCCAAGCGATTGAACATAAGTGAAAGATGGGCATACAACGATGTATTCTGGACAACAATGTCGTCGGGTACACGTATGCGCAATGGGGTAAAATTCCATATTGCCTTTATTCCCCACACTACCATTCTATCGGCTACCTCTTGGGCATTGTGTATGGGTACTGTGAGAATTCCTATCTTTACCTTGTGGCGACGCATCTCTTTTTCCAAGTCATTTATGTGACACACGGGGATGCCTGCGACACTGTGTCCTACGAGACGGGGATTAGCATCGAACGCTGCAACTATTTCAAGTCCAAACTGTCGCAAGCCACTGTCGTTGAGAAGTGCGCCCCCCAAACGTCCGGCGCCGAAGAGAAAGGCCTTGTGCATGGATGTAAAGCCCAGAAAATTCTCGAGTACTTCGAGCAGATTATCAATTTCGTAGCCTACACGTGTGCGACCCGAGACATCAACGAATGAGAGGTCTTTGGCTATTTGCGACGCAACAATATTTGTCTCTTTTGAGAGACGTGTCGAGGATACATACGTTTCGCCACGCGCCTTCAGCAGACGGCAAACGGACAAATACCAAGGCAGACGACGCAACGTAGGTTCGGGTACTTTATCTATTTTTGTCGATTCCATCGAAGATTTTCAAAAAAAACTTTCTTTATGAAACTTATTTTGATTTATTTTGCAAAATAGTATTGCCGCAGAGTGCGAAATGCCTCTCTTTTAATAAATCGAAATTGTTTCTAAAAATAATAACGTAACAAAAGTAAGGTTATTTTGCGAGTATTTGAAATTTATCAAAGAAAAGATTGTAACTTTGAGGCGATAAATAGTTTTTTACTGTGATGAAAAAGAACGATTGGAAAGAGAGACTGAACGTTGTGTATTCCACCAACCCCGATTTTTCGTACGATACAGGTGAGAGTGAGGAGCCGGAGACTTTATCCAAGAATGCGCAAAAATTGCGTGTGCGCATTGAGAAAAATCACCGGGGAGGAAAAACCGTCACAATAGTCAGTGGCTTTATCGGCAGCGAGCCTGACCTTAAGGAATTGGGGAAATTGCTAAAAACCAAATGCGGCGTCGGAGGCAGCGCCAAAGATGGCGAACTGCTTATACAGGGAGAATTTAAAGAAAAAGTTGTAGAACTTCTGAAAAAGGAGGGATACACTCAAACAAAATAAATTAAGATGTTTAACATTTAAATATTTACGATTATGACAAATAAATCTGCTTTAATACTTGCAGCAGAGCTGCTGAAGATAAAGGCTGTAAAATTGCAGCCTGAGCAACCTTTCACATGGGCATCGGGCTGGAAATCGCCTTTCTACTGCGACAACAGAAAGACATTGTCGTTTCCCGGGTTACGCACACGAGTAAAGTTAGGCCTTGCCAATCTTATCCTTGAAGAGTTTCCCGAGGCTGACACTGTTGCCGGCGTTGCAACCGGAGCTATCGCACAGGGTGCGTTGGTAGCCGAGGAATTGGGCAAGCCCTTTGTTTACGTGCGTTCATCGGCTAAGGACCACGGCCTTGGTAACCTTATCGAGGGCGATGTTAAACCCGGCGCAAAGGTTGTCGTGGTAGAAGACCTTGTTTCGACAGGTCTCAGCAGCCTGAGGGCAGTCGAGGCATTGCGTGCAGCCGGCGTCGAGGTTGTGGGCATGGTTGCATCTTTCACATACGGATTTGGTGTTGCCGAGGAGGCATTTGCCAAGGCCGGCGTCAAACTTATTACACTCACCAACTACGAGGCTGTACTCGAGGCTGCAAAAGCAACAGGTTACATCACCGAAGAGGTTATGCCTACATTGCGTGAATGGCGCGCAAACCCCTCGGAGTGGAGAAATGATTTAAAATAAAATTTTATGGCTCAATACGAAAGTAGTACATTCAATATACCTTTCGCACAAGAAAGAGTGTATGCCAAATTGGAAGACCTTAACAATCTTGAAGCTCTTAAAAGCAGATTACCCGAGGACAAGGTTAAGGAATTTGCCTTCGACCGCGACAGTGTTACGGCCGACGTTCCTCCGGTGGGAAAAGTAACATTAAGGGTCGTTGAGCGCGAGGCTCCCAAATGTGTGAAATTTGCGGCAGACAATTCACCACTGCCTTTCAACATGTGGATACAGGTTATTCCCAACGGCGAGGAGGCATCGAAGATGCGCGTTGTTGTAAAGGCCGAGATTAACTTCATGCTTAAAGGCATGATAGAAAAGCCCTTGAAAGAGGCTCTCGAAAAGATTGGTGACGTACTATCCAAAATTCCTTATTAACAAAAAGATTATCGAAAATGGCAAAAAAATTGTGGGAAAAAAACACAACTGTAAATCCCGAGATTGAACGTTTCACAGTCGGACGCGACATTGAGATGGATTTATATCTTGCCCCCTACGACGTATTAGGCTCTATTGCCCACAGCACTATGTTGCAGAGTATCGGACTTCTTACAAAAGAGGAAATGGACGACCTGCACCGCGAATTGAGAGAAATTTATGCAATTACAGAAAAGGGTGAGTTCGCCATAGAAGAGGGTGTAGAGGATGTACACTCGCAGGTGGAGCTGATGCTCACACGCAAGCTGGGCGACACGGGCAAAAAGATACACAGCGGACGTTCGCGCAACGACCAAGTACTTGTGGACCTTAAGCTGTACACACGCAACGAACTGAAGGAGGTGTGCAAGGGGGTAAAGGAGCTGTTCGACGCACTTATAGCCCAGAGCAACAAATACAAGAGCGTGCTGATGCCCGGATATACACACCTTCAGGTGGCAATGCCCTCGTCGTTCGGTCTGTGGTTCGGAGCATACGCCGAGGGTCTTACCGACGACATGTTTTTCCTTCAGGCAGCATATAAGATGTGCAATCGCAACCCATTAGGCTCGGCAGCCGGCTACGGCTCGTCGTTCCCCCTTAACCGCACGATGACCACAGAGTTGTTGGGATTCGACTCGATGAACTACAATGTTGTCTATGCGCAAATGGGACGCGGCAAAAGCGAAAGGAATGTTGCATACGCCCTTGCAAGCGTTGCCGGCACATTAGCCAAGCTCGCATTTGATGCCTGCATGTTCAATTCGCAGAACTTCGGTTTTGTGAAACTGCCCGTAGAGTGCACGACAGGCTCAAGCATAATGCCTCACAAGAAGAACCCCGACGTATTTGAACTTCTGCGTGCAAAATGCAACCGTCTGCAAGCATTGCCCACAGACATCATAATGATAATGAACAACTTGCCAAGCGGTTACTTCCGCGACCTTCAAATAATAAAAGAGTTGTTCATTCCGGCGGTAAACGAGCTTAAAGAGTGCATAAAGATGGCAACCTATATTGTCAGCCGCATGGAGGTAAACGAGAATATCCTTGACGATGCACGCTACGATGCTATGTTCAGCGTGGAGGAGGTTAATCGTCTGGCAAGCGCAGGCATGCCCTTCCGCGACGCATACAAAAAGGTGGGGCTCGACATTGAGGCCGGCACATTCGTTCCCGACAAAAATATCGCCCACACACACGAGGGTAGCATCGGCAACCTGTGCAACGACCGCATAGCAGAGCTTATGGATAAGATATATTGTGAATTTTGTTTCGAAAAAGCAGAAAATGCCGAAAAAGCACTGCTGAAGAGATAAAGACTTGCATGCGATATTGTAATTAACGGTAAAGGCAAGCACAATAGAATGCTGTTTTTACCGTTAATTTATTGTAGCACACACATAAAAGAAAATGAAAAAGAGAATAACACTGCTCACACTTATATTGGTACTTTCGATAACTTCGTGCGACGTAGAAAGTTCAACATCGGGCTATCAGGTGTATTTTACTTGCGACTTTGCCTACCACCCTTTTAACCAAATAACCTCGTACGGACAATTTATTACTGTTAAAAGAAAAAACAACAAGAGTTACGAAGTTACCGATGCCAACGGATATAAAACTACAACTAACCTGACAGAAAATGAGCTGCGCAACCCCTATTATTACGGACTCGGCGGGCTTATCATAGGCACCCCCTCGGCAACAGGCGACGGTAACATTTGGGTATACGACTGGGCGTGCCCCGCATGCGAAACGGCACGTTACAGACTGGAAATAGCGCACGACGGAACAGGGCGCGCCACATGTCCAAAATGCAGCAATGTATATGACCTTAACAGCGGCGGGATACCCATTGAAGGCAAAAGCCGCCCACTGTGGAAATACAACTATTTTATAAGCGGGACAACAATAGTCATAAGAAATTAGAAAAACTTTTTTTGAATAATAAAAAAAAGCACTATCTTTGCAAACGAATTTTGCAAACAGCAGAGATGGAAAGAGTTCCGTCTGTATACTAAAAACATAAAAGGTTGCTCGAATGGTGGAATCGGTAGACACGAGGGACTTAAAATCCCTTGGCCATTGC
>CAZXIQ010000005.1:0-23830 GCA_964640785.1 uncultured Bacteroidaceae bacterium
GTAGGCGTAATACTTTCAGGCGGTCAGGCACCCGGCGGACACAATGTAATTGCCGGCCTTTTCGACGGAATAAAGAAACTCAACGCCGACAGCCGTCTCTATGGTTTTCTCATGGGTCCCGGCGGCCTTGTAGACCACAACTACAAAGAACTTACAGCAGACATCATCGACGAGTATCGTAACACCGGTGGATTCGACATTATCGGTTCAGGACGTACAAAGCTCGAAAAGACCGAGCAATACGAGAAAGGTCTCGAAATTCTTAAACAGCTTGACATCAAAGCACTTGTAATCATTGGTGGTGACGACTCGAACACCAACGCTTGCGTTCTTGCAGAATACTACGCAGCAAAGAACACCGGCATTCAGGTAATCGGCTGTCCCAAGACCATCGACGGTGACCTTAAAAACGCATACATCGAGACATCTTTCGGATTCGACACAGCATGTAAAGTATATTCAGAGGTTATCGGTAACATAGAGCGCGACTGTAACTCGGCACGCAAATATTGGCACTTCATCAAGTTGATGGGTCGTTCGGCATCACACATCGCACTCGAGTGCGCATTGCAGACACAGCCCAACATCTGTATCATTTCAGAGGAGGTACAAGAGAAGGCTTTGTCGCTCGACGACATTGTAACATCAATCGCACAGGCCGTAGCCGACCGTGCAGCAGCAGGCAACAAATTCGGAACAGTACTTATTCCTGAAGGCCTCATCGAGTTTATCCCCGCAATGAAGTCACTCATCGCAGAGCTCAACGACTTCTTGGCCGTTAAGGGCGAAGAGTACGCGGCTACAAAACGCGCCGAGCAGCTCGAATACATCATCAAAAATCTGTCGGCCGAAAATGCAGCAGTTTACGCACGCCTTCCCGCAGGCGTTGCACGTCAGCTTACACTCGACCGCGACCCCCACGGAAACGTACAGGTGTCACTCATCGAGACAGAGAAACTTCTCTCGGAAATGGTTGCAGGCAAGCTCGCAGAATGGAAGAAAGAGGGCAAATTCAACAGCTCATTCAATGCACAGCACCACTTCTTCGGTTACGAAGGACGTTGCGCAGCTCCCTCGAACTACGACGCAGACTACTGCTACGCACTCGGTTACACAGCATCGCAGCTCATCGCATCGGGCAAGACCGGTTACATGGCATCTGTTCGCAACACAACAGCTCCTGCCGCAGAATGGGTAGCAGGTGGAATTCCCATCACCATGATGATGAACATGGAGCGTCGTCACGGCGAAATGAAACCTGTTATACAAAAAGCTCTTGTAGACCTCAACGGCGCACCTTTCAAAGCATTTGCAGCCAAGAGAGACGAGTGGGCAAAAGAGACATGCTACGTATACCCCGGCCCCATACAGTACTTCGGCCCCACAGAAGTATGTGACCAGACAACAGCAACACTTGCTCTTGAGCAGGCTAAATAATTGACAACAAACGCCTGATGGCAGTAAAAAAAGATACTAACAAACAGAACGGCGGGCGGAAGAAAACAACTTCCGCTCGCCGTTCGTCTCGTAAAAGAAAGAACAAAGACCTGCCACGCTGGATATATGTAATAACAGCAGCATGTTTTTCCTTTATTTTTATCGTAGGCTCTTATTATCTTTTTTTCCGTCCATATTTCTACCGTTTCCGTCCATGTTTCAACCATAAGTATTATGACGTCTGCATGCCCTCGGGGCACTCGGTATACGGAATTGACGTTTCGCGCCACCAAGGGGACATAGACTGGAAGACACTGAGCACAGGACACCACCCCGATGCTCCCATAAGTTTCGTATATATAAAAGCGAGCGAAGGCAGCGACTTTAAGGATATAAAATTCAAAGAAAATTTCGAGAATGCACGCAAGCATGGCTTTATACGCGGAGCTTACCATTATTTCAGTACAACATCATCGGGAGTATCACAGGCCAATCTGTTCATTAGCATGGTCAAACTGTCACCCGGCGACCTTCCACCGGTCCTCGACATTGAAGAAAAACCGAAAAACAAGAAAAAATACATCGAGGAGGTAAAAGTGTGGCTAAAAAAAGTCGAGGAACACTATGGAGTGAAGCCCATAATATACGCATCGAGCAAATATAAGAAAAAATATCTCGACGACCCATTTTTCAAAGAATACCCATCGTGGGTAGCCCACTACTACATCCCCGAACTGCACGAAGGCGAGGAGTGGCTCATGTGGCAATGCACCGACCTTGGAGTATTACCGGGCATAAAAGAGAAAGTGGATATAAATATTTTCAACGGCAGCAAAAAACAGTTCGAGAACATGCTCATCGACTGAACAACAACAATTCAATAAACGCCTGTTCTACACAGCCACAAGAACCGGCAGTCAAATTACACCCTTCCCGAAAACTGCTTAAACATTGTCTCGGCAATCAAAAAATCCTCTTCCCAATCGACATCAAAAGAGTGAATTTTATCCATCACATACAACATGGGATTACTGCCGACCCTGTTTTTTTGAGTAAGATAGCAATCGCGACTGGCAATAAACATAGTGTGGTTTATTTCGTACAAAGGCTCTAAGTCCTGCGTCCTCGGCCATTGCAAATCAGTATTGTTATTCACAAGGCGTCCGGTTGCATCGAGCAGGAAATTTTTCAATTCGGTGACACCAATCAAAGAATCGTACCCCTTTTGACGAGCATCATAATAACGCTCGACAGCCTCGTCATACTCACTATGCGTTGTCAGAGGCGTGGTAACATGCCCCCACAGAATATTTTCACATTCGGTGATAGTGGGAACATAAGCTATGAGGTCCTGAAGATTCGTATCGCTGCGGCAAAGTTCGACAGGACGTTCGATAATCCTCAAACGGCTGTCCTCGAAACGTGCAGCATAGTCGAGACAAATTTCGTCGTTGCTTGAAACAAGAATCTCATCAATGTTTTTTGTCCTCAGCAACTGATTGAGTTTATTCACAAAAAGGCCACCGTCTATGCCTGCAAAAAGACGTGTATTTTTATTTTTCACACGTTCGCTACCCTTGCGAGTGGGCAGAAAAAAAGCCATTCTCTCCATACTACATATTTTGATACAACGAAACAGTCTTAAGTTCTTTATAAAGTGTCGGCGTTATTGACAACAGTTCACCTCCGGCAGCCGTATATTCGGTAAACAGCGCGCTATTCTCCAACGAAAGGTCGTGCGCTTTTTCCGAGGCCGCATCGGCCTTGTAACCATCATAGCCAACAACATAAACTCTATCGGCCGACATTTCTAAAGCCATCTGCAACGCCACCGCAGTGCAAGAATCCTTAAGCTCAGTCGAAAAGGATAGACGCTCAAGCTCGTAGGTACTTTCCATTGCATATTCGGGAACCTCGGTACCCATCTTGCGCGGATAGGGCGGCAACACACATGTACCATTATATTCATCGGCACTTATCACACTTTTCATACGCAAAGTCTCGTCACCCGTCAGACAAAAATATTGCGGAACATCGAGCCCTACAAAACAAGCAGCGTTGCGTGTAGATGCATGAACAACAGCCACATTCCCTACATTGCGAACAAATTCCTTTATGCCCTCAATATGCGTAACCACGCTGTCACCGCCACCGACAATAAGCACATTATCTACATGCGGCACCCTGAGCATAGGAAATTTTGCATTATCCTCTACATTTCCCAGCCTGTTGTTAAGCGCCCTGACAATGCTGTTAAACGAACAACGGCGATTGGTCACCCACGCCATCACCTCTTTCTGCGGGAAAGAGTTTGCACCGGCAATCATATAGGGAAGATTCGTTCCCCAATTATGCAACCTATGCAACGACTCAAAAGCAGAGACCAAGTCACCCAAGATATTAAAATCCACATTCAGCCCCTGTTTCTTATTCAGATAAGTGAGCAAAAGTTCCAAATTCAGGTTACCTGCGCCACGCCCCATGCCAAGAACGGTTGCATCGACAACATCCACACCCGACAATATTGCAGTATATGTGTTCACGAGTCCCATCTGTAAATTATTGTGTCCATGGAAACCAATCTTGCACGAGACACACTTTTTTACTCGCGAATAAATGTCTCTTACCTCGTCGGGCGACACACCGCCAAACGAATCAACCATGCAAAGCACATCAACAACACCGTCGAGACAGGAAAGATTATCATAGAAACCCTCATACTCACCCCATTTCGACATATACATCATATTCATGGACACCTCAAAGCCGTATCCTTTTACAGCACGCGCCAATTCAACCGCACGCAACAAGTTCGCCGGATTAACAGCAAGCCTCACCACATCGACACACTCCTTCACAGGCGCAAGCAGTTCGGGTAGGTCCTCGGGGCTTACATCTTTTTCGTTAATCATCACAGCAATCTTCTTGCTGCAATTCTCACGTATCTTTTTCAGTTCGTAGACAGGACAATAGGCATATTTACCAAGATAGGACGAGCTTGGCAAACTTCTGTAACCAACCTCAATACAATCCACAGGTAATCTGTTCACAGAATCCACATATATTTTTGTAATATCCGCTGCAAAATCCCAATCGGTATAATAACCACCGTCGCGTAACGTACAATCCAATATTTCAGCCATAATACGATGCTTTAAAAAACAAAGAGAGAAATTTTCATCAACACAAAAACCACCACTCTGCTGTCACAAAAGCCAAAGTTACAAAAAAGAGTGGAAATACCAACGCAAAGAAAAAGAATAATGCAATTCAAGCATATTATCAGTGTACATAGAGATAATTTTAGAAATTCACAACTCTTTTTCATCGACAGCCATAGACAACAAAATAATTTTATCTAAGTTTGTACCAAGAATACATTTAAATTCATATCGCCAAGTTTTTTTATAGAACAGAAATGAAAATAGCGCCATACATATTTACAATATTCGCACTGCTGGCAACGCTCGACGCCTACACGCAAAAACAAAAATATTACAGCATAGGATTTTATAATTTGGAAAATCTGTTCGACACTATACACGCCGAAGGTAAAAACGACTATGAGTTTCTACCCAAAGGCACAAACAAATGGAACAGCAAAAAATACGACAACAAGATAAAAAACATTGCCTCGGTACTTACACAAATAGGAACAGAGCTGCAACCGGCAGGAGCAAGCATAGTCGGCGTATGCGAAGTAGAAAACAGCAATACACTTAACGACCTTGTACAAACAAAAGAACTCTCACGCAAAAAGTGGAAATACATACACATGGAGAGCGAGGACAGCAGAGGCATCGACTGCGCCCTGCTCTACAACCCGAAAGAGTTTCGTCCCACAGCCACACAACTTATTCCATATAAAAACAGCGGTGGCAGCCGCCACAGGACACGCGGTTTTCTGGTAGTGAGCGGCACTCTCGCCCAAGAGCAGATACATATAATAGTGAATCACTGGCCATCGCGATACTCAAAGTCGCCGTCGCGCGAACGGGCAGCCACACAAGTAAGAACACTTAAAGACTCTATACTACGTTTGCACCCCGACACAAAATTGATAATAATGGGCGACTTTAACGACAACCCCGACAATATAAGTCTGAAAGACAGCCTGAAAGCAAGGCGAAACATAACAGACGCAAAAACCGCACACGACCTTTACAACCCCTATTGGGACATTCTGCGCAAAGAGAAACGGGGCAGCATAAAGTATCGCGACAGATGGCAACTATACGACCAAATTATCATCGGAGGCAATTTGTGCAACAAAAAAAGAGTAGGATTAAAATTTCATAAAGGCGATATTCATTTGCGCCCTCACATGATGAACAGCGATGGCCGATACAAGGATTACCCCAAACGCACACATGCCGATGGCAGGTGGCTGAATGGTTACAGCGACCACCTGCCGGTTGTAATATACCTTTATAAATAACGGCTCCACACAGGATTAACGCAAAATTATTACGATTAAGGTAACCCCCAATCGCAATAATTAAAAAACGTCAGTCTGTTTTTAATTAAAGACTGACGTTAAAAATCCGAAACAAAGTTACGAACAAAGGCATTCACTGCTGCATACGGCTCTGCACCATTTCCCAATCGACAATATCCCAAAGGCGATGCACATGTTCGGCGCGACGATTCTGGTAATCAAGATAATAAGCATGCTCCCACACATCAATGCCAAGCAACGGAGCCATATTGTGTCTGACAGGATTATCACCATTCTTGCAACTGAGTATCACTAAACGTCCCGAAGGCTCCTGTGCCAGCCACACCCAGCCCGAGCCGAACAACGCAGCGGCAGCATCCTCCATCATCTTGCGAAAATTATCAAACGAGCCAAAATCAAAATCAATAGCGTCGGACAAAGCCTTTGAAGGACGATTATCTTTTGGAGGATAGGGTGTAAACTGTTCGAAATAAAGCACATGATTGAGCACCTGACCGGCATTGTTGAGCAATGGTCCCTCGGGAGCCTTTGTCACCACCTCGCGCAGTGTCATATTTTCGAAACGAGAATCCTTGACCAGACGATTGTAATTATCAATATAAGCACGCAGATGCTTACCGAAATGCAATTCCACTGTCGCCTGACTTATTACAGGTGTCAGCGCATTACTCGAATAGATAAGAACAGGCATGTGGTAACCCACATTTTTACTTTGAGTTGTTGTGTCCATCGAAAAAACAAATTTATAATTAAGTAATAATATAATTAGATACAAAAATTTCATTGTCGTTATCTTTTATAAACTACACGAAAGAATAACAATAGAAGGGTGTATATGTTTCGCATAAGAAAAGTTTTTTTACCTTTGCAAGTTAAAGCGTGCAATTATATATAAGATAATGACGATAGATTACGAACAAGAGTTAAACCCCTCACAGCTTGCCGCAGTAAAATATTGCGACGGTCCCTCGTTGGTCATTGCCGGAGCAGGCTCGGGAAAAACAAGAGTACTGACATACAAAATAGCATACCTTTTGGAGCAGGGCTACGAGCCTTGGTCCATATTGGCACTCACCTTCACCAACAAGGCTGCCAATGAAATGAAAGAACGCATCGCCCGACAGGTTGGAGACGAAAAAGCCCGCCGTCTGTGGATGAGCACCTTCCACAGCATCTTCGCCAAGATTCTGAGGATAGAGGCCGCACACATCGGCTACGAGCCTAATTTCACAATATACGACCAAGCCGACTCAAAAAGTCTTGTGCGAGCCATCGTCAAAGAGATGCAGCTCGACGAAAAGCTATACAAGCCCTCGACAATCGTCGAGCGAATATCATCGGCAAAAAGCAATATGCTCTCCCCTGCCGAATACACCCGTAGCAGCGACAGAATGAACAGCGACCAACGCTCGCGCATACCCTCGACCCACGAAATTTATCGCCGCTATTGCGAACGTTGCCGACAGGCAAACGCAATGGACTTTGACGACCTGTTGCTGAACACCTACCGCCTGTTCGACGAACATCCCGAAGTACTCGACCGTTACACCGAGCGTTTCAAATATGTACTTGTGGACGAGTTTCAGGACACAAACTACGTGCAAGGCTGCATAGTGTGGCAACTGACCCGCAGCCGCCGTCGGGTATGCGTCGTGGGCGACGACGCACAGAGCATTTACTCGTTTCGCGGAGCAAACATCGACAATATATTGGGATTCACCAAACGCTACGGCGAAACAAAAATATTCAAGCTCGAACAGAACTATCGTTCCACACAAAATATAGTAAACGCCGCCAACAGTCTGATTGCAAAAAACAGCGAGCAGATAAGAAAAAACGTATATTCCGAACTTGACACAGGCGAACCACTGATGCTCTATCAAGCCTACTCCGACCTTGAAGAGAGCGAAATTGTCGCCAACCGCATACAACAGTTACATCGCAACGAAGGACTCGCATACAGCGACATTGCCATACTCTACCGCACAAACGCCCAGTCAAGAACATTTGAAGAGGCGCTACGCAAACGAGCAATACCCTACCGTATATACGGCGGCCTCTCATTCTACCAACGCAAGGAGATTAAAGACATCATAGCATACTTTCGCGTAATGTGCAACCCCCACGACGAAGAGGCACTCAAACGCATAATAAACTACCCCGCACGCGGAATAGGCGAAACAACCATGCGCCACCTGCACGAGGCAGCCAACAACGCCGGCGTAAGCATGTGGAAAGTACTTACCGAACCCGAAACTTATCAGCTAAAAGTAAACAAAGGAACAGCAGGGAAACTTGCAACCTTTGCCGAAATGATAAAAGAGTTCATCGCCGACCTCGAAAAGAAAAACGCCTACGAAATTGCCATCGAGGTAATTCGTCGCTCGGGAATATCGGCCGAAATTTACGGCGACAGCACCGTTGAGGGCAAAAGTCGTCAAGAGAATATAGAGGAACTTATAAGCGGAATAAGCGAATTTGTAACCACGCGCGAAGAGGAGGGTAACCCCGAAAACAAACTCCCCGACTTTCTGGCCGAAGTATCCTTAATGTCCGACACAGAGTCGCAGGACGATGCAAACGACGAAAAAACCACCCTTATGACAATTCATTCGGCAAAGGGACTGGAATTTAATTCGGTATTTATTGTAGGCGTCGAAGAGAATCTGTTGCCAAGCAGCATGGCACAAAATTCGGCACGTGAGCTCGAAGAAGAGCGTCGTCTTTTCTACGTTGCAATTACACGTGCTAAAGAACATTGCACACTCACATTCTCGAAAAGCCGTTACCGCTACGGGTCGTTTGAATTTTGCGAGCCCAGCCGTTTCCTTAAGGAAATTGACCGCGCATATATACGCATGGCAGGCGGCACAAACACATACACAAGCAGCGCCACACGCACTGCACAACCCACGCACACACCCACCTTTGCCCTAACCAACAAAATGCGTAACACAGCCCCGCAACCTCAAGAGCCGTCACGCCGCATCGTTCCTCCCAAATTACAACGCATCTCCACAAGCGCAGCACCATCGGGCGCGGGCAACAACCCCCTGCGTGTGGGACAAATAATAGAACACGAAAGATTCGGCATTGGCGACGTCATCAACGTCGAAGGCAGCGGCGAGAATGCAAAGGCAACAATAAAGTTCCGCAACGTGGGAGTGAAACAACTTTTACTTAAATTTGCACGATACAAAATAATAGAATAATATGACCAACGAACAGATACTTAACACCCCATCGCCCTGTTATGTGATGGAAGAGAAACTTTTACGTCGCAACCTTACACTTATCAGTCGCGTGGCACACGAGGCGAACGTTGAAATAATACTCGCTTTCAAAGCCTTTGCGCTGTGGAAAAGTTTCCCCATATTCCGCGAATATATAAACTCCGTAACCTCAAGTTCCATACACGAGGCACGTCTCGCATTCGAAGAATTCGGTTGCAGAGCACATACTTTCTCGCCCGCATATATAGAAGAAGAGTTTGAAAAGATGATGCAATACAGCAGCCACATTTCGTTCAATTCACTCACACAATACACAAAATTCTATCCAAGGACCAAGGAATATACACAACCCGTGTCGTGCGGCATAAGAATAAACCCCGAATACTCCGAAATTGAGACAGAACTATACAACCCCTGCGCCCCCGGCAGCCGTTTCGGTGTCACGGCCGACCTTCTGCCCGAAGAATTACCCGAAGGGCTTGAAGGTTTCCACTGCCACTGTCACTGCGAGTCCGACTCATACGCTCTTGCAAACACCCTTGCACACATCGAAGAGAAATTCGGACGATGGTTGCCACGCATCAAATGGCTGAACTTAGGCGGCGGCCATCTGATGACACGCAAAGACTACGACGTGGAACACCTTATAAAATTGCTTAACGACCTGCACAAACGCTACCCCAACCTGAAAATAATTCTGGAACCCGGCTCGGCATTTGCATGGCAGACAGGCCCGTTGGTAGCAACAGTTGTAGACATTGTAAACAGCAAAGGCATACGCACCGCAATACTCGACGTAAGCTTTACATGTCACATGCCCGACTGTCTTGAAATGCCCTACCAGCCCGCAGTGCGCAACGCAGAAAGCCTGCCCGCCGACGCTGTAAAAAACTCCTCACCCGAAGAGAATATCTATCGTTTGGGTGGAAACAGTTGTCTAAGCGGCGACTATATGGGCAGTTGGAAATTCAACCAACCGCTCAAAGAGGGCGACCGCATAGTCTTTGAGGACATGATACACTACACCACAGTAAAAACAAATATGTTCAACGGAATTTCACATCCAAGCATCGCACTTTTGCGCGAAAATGGCAAACTTGAAATTTTAAAGAAATTCTGTTATGAGGACTACCGCGACAGAATGTGCTGACAATCAGCATATTTATAAAAGCCGCAAAAACAGAAAGAAAAAAAGTTTAAACTTTTTCAAAAAAAATGCTCGTAAAATTTGGACGATTCAAATAAACCTTGTACCTTTGCATCGCATTTGAGAAAAACGCGGAAGTAGCTCAGTTGGTAGAGCATAACCTTGCCAAGGTTAGGGTCGCGGGTCCGAGTCCCGTCTTCCGCTCTCTCAAAGAAATAGTTGCGTGAGTCGGTGCGATTTACAAGAAGCCCAGGTGGCGGAATGGTAGACGCGCTAGTTTCAGGTACTAGTGTTAGCAATAACGTGCAGGTTCGAGTCCTGTTCTGGGCACCGGCACTGCGCGAGACAGCTTAAAAAATGGAGGAGTGGCGGAATTGGTAGACGCGCTACTTTGAGGGGGTAGTGACAATTATGTCGTGTGAGTTCGAGTCTCATCTCCTTCACTAAAAGCTGAAGAAATAAAACAAACGCGGAAGTAGCTCAGTTGGTAGAGCATAACCTTGCCAAGGTTAGGGTCGCGGGTCCGAGTCCCGTCTTCCGCTCTCAAGCAAAGTTCGACATTCGTCGAACTTTATTTTTTTATCACAACAACAGACACCACAGGCCGACAAGGCTGACAAAAAAAATCCAATGACAGAAAAAGAGAAAATGTTGCATCAAATGATATACGATGCAAACAACGACAAGGAACTTATTGCCGAACGACTAAGAGCAAAAGAGTTATGCTACGATTACAACCACCTGCGTGCATCGGAACAAGAACAGCAAACAACCATCATACGCAATTTATTCGGAAAAACAGCCGAAACTTTCTGCATCGTAGCTCCATTCTGGTGCGATTATGGCTACAACATCGAGATTGGTGAAAACTTCTTCGCCAACCACAATACAGTAATTTTAGATGGCGCAAAAGTAAAGTTCGGAGACAATGTATTTATAGCCCCCAACTGTGGATTTTACACCGCCGGACATCCGATAGACAGCGAACGCCGCAATCAAGGATTAGAGTACGCCTACCCCATCACCATCGGCGACAATGTATGGATAGGCGCAGGAGTACATATTATGCCCGGCGTCACAATAGGGTCAAACGTAGTCATAGGCGCAGGCTCTATCGTCGTAAAAGACATTCCCTCGAATGTCGTCGCCGTTGGCAACCCCTGTCGCGTCATACGCAACATCACCGAGGAAGACAAACTAAAATCATGGAATAGAAATAAATAACACAAAAAAGAGATACTTTAAAAGTATCTCTTTTGTAGCGCCTACGGGAATCGAACCCGTGTTCCATGCGTGAGAGGCATGTGTCCTAGCCGCTAGACGAAAGCGCCATTTCATTTTTGCTTTGCAAAGGTACAAGAAGTTTTTCACATACACAACAAAAAAAACATTTTTTATTACCACAAAGAAAGTTTTTTTTTGAAAAAGCCACCAACGCCTCTCTGTTTTTTTGCACGCTACACACAAGCAACAGCAAATTTTACACACGCCCCCAATGAACATAATTCAACAAACAGACAGCCCATACATAGAACAAGCATTAAAATTAATGCAACCTCTAAAGCAGTTTTTTAAACATTTTATTGTATTTTTGTGCCTTAATCAAGAAAATAAAGAAAAGAAATATGCCCAATTTATCGGAAAGAGCAATATTAATGCCAGCATCCCCAATCAGACGTCTGGCACCACTCGCAACAGCAGCAAAAGAGCGCGGCGTACACGTCTACCATCTTAATATAGGCCAGCCCGACCTCGACTCGCCCGAAGTTGCACTCGAAGCCATAAAAAAATTCGATTGTAAAATACTTGAATACAGCCCCAGCGACGGCTTTCTGTCGTTACGCGAAAAACTCGTAGGCTACTACGACCAATATCAAATAAAGCTGAAACCCGAAGACATAATCGTAACATCAGGCGGCTCCGAGGCCGTACTATTCGCCTTTATGTCGTGCCTTAACCCGGGTGACGAAATTATAGTTCCCGAGCCCGCCTACGCCAATTACATGGCATTCGCAATATCGGCAGGAGCCGTTATTCGCCCCATACGTTCAACGATAGAAGAGTCCTTTGCCCTGCCCCCGATAGAAAATTTCGAAAAACTCATCAACAAGCGCACACGCGGCATACTCATCTGTAACCCCAACAACCCCACAGGTTACCTGTACACCCGCAAAGAAATGAACAGCATACGCGACCTTGTAAAAAAACACAACCTGTTCCTGTTCTCCGACGAAGTGTACCGCGAATTCATCTACACAGGCTCGCCATACATTTCGGCCTGCCACCTCGAAGGCATAGAAGAGAATGTAGTGCTTATAGACTCAGTATCAAAAAGATACTCGGAATGCGGAATAAGAATAGGAGCGCTAATAACCAAGAACAAAGCCCTGCGCGAGGCTGTAATGAAATTTTGCCAAGCACGCCTAAGCCCCCCGCTGCTGGGACAAGTGGTAGCCGAGGCCTCGATAGACGCCCCACGCACATACGCAATAAATACATACGAAAAATACATCGAACGCCGCAACTGCCTCATAGACGAGCTAAACAAACTACCCGGCGTATACTCGCCTATCCCCATGGGAGCATTCTACACAGTGGCACGCCTGCCCATCGACGACAGCGACCGATTCTGCGAGTGGTGTCTGTCAGAGTTCCAGTACGAGGGCGAAACAGTGATGCTGGCCCCCGCATCGGGTTTCTACTCCGAGGCCGGGCACGGACGAAACGAAGTGAGAATAGCATACGTACTCGACAAAGCACAGCTTAAACGAGCAATATTCATCTTAGGAAAAGCCCTCGAGCAATATCCGCACAGAACAAACATATAAAAAACTGTTTTTAAAAAGAAATATTCAAGATAAGTGGAAATGCGTTTCCACTTATCATTTATTTGTTGTATCTTCGCGATATAAACAACAAGAACCTAAACAAAAAACAAAAGAAATGAAAAGAATACTTCCACTATTGATTTTACTATTGACAGTATCATCAGCATCGGCACAGTTGTTCAAAGGCCGCGACGCAAAATTAGACAAGCCCGAGTATCAAGTAGGAGCAGTACCCGTGGTAAACGGCAAAGTGGTATTCGAAGAGAGTTTCGCCGCCAAAGGCGACAGCAAAGAGATAACACAAAAAGCCCAACAGTGGATAAAAAAACGTTTCTCGAACCCCAACATCATAAAACACAATATTTACGACTCGGAAAAACCCGGAACGCTTACCTTAAAGTCAGAAGAGTACATGATATTTAAAAAGAAGACATTCGTCCTCGACCGCACACGTATCACCTATTTCCTCGACATTGAGGCAAAAGACAACGCATGCACAATGCGCATGTACAGAATAACATATTGGTACGACGAAGAGTACAAAGGCGGGGAACACTTCACAGCCGAAAGCTACATCACCGACGACGAAGCCTTCAACAAGAACAAATCCAAGCTACTGAAAAAGCCCGGCAAATTCAGGATAAAAACCATAGACCTGAAAAACGAGCTTGTTGCCGACCTGAAAAACGCTCTTAATTAAGAGCCTGCCCGGCAGTACAAAGAACCCCATCACAGCAAAGTACATAAAAAAAGAAAACCGTGAACTCTATCTACAAAATACGCAACATACTCAACACCCTGTTCCTCGTAGGCACAGTGGTTACTGTAATATTATACTTTGCAGTAGACAGCCGCGAACCGTTTTTTTATGCAGGCGTCACCTCGCTGACCCTGAAAATGGCGGAATTCATCCTCCGTTTCATTATTTGACACCGTTTACTATATGAAAAAAGTATTTATACATTTTCTCATATTACTGATAATGCCTATCACCGTTTGTGCGCAAGGCATAAACGACAACATAGAAAGAGGACAAAACAACACCGGTTTTGGCAGTGGCGAAGTGTACAGCCCATTCAAAAAGGCCCCCAAAGACACAACACAACAAATGCTGAACGTACCACAAGAGATACACCAGTGGCACATAAGCGAACTATTGGGTGAAGTAATACCCACCAACGCCGACACACTGCAACATCTTTTTCAGAATTGGCACAACACCGACGGCATAAACGGAGAGTACAACTACCTTGGAAACATGGGCTCACCACGAGAGTCGAGAATATTTTTTCATCGCAAGGCACTGCCCACATTCGACTTTCTAAAACCCTATGACTATTTTATAACACCGACCGACAAATTCTATTTTACCGACACAAAATCGCCATACACCAACCTAAGCTACCATTCGTCGGGCGACAAAATAACAGGTGACGACCGTTTCCGCGCCTATTTCGCCACAAACGCAGGCAAAAAGTTCGGCGTAGGCTTTCTCTTCGACTACCTTTACGGACGCGGAAGATACGACAACCAATCGACCGCATACACAAACTTCTCGCTATACTCATACTATCGCAGCGACAAATACAATTTCCATCTTCTCGCAAGCAGATACCACATGAAACTTGCCGAAAATGGCGGAATTATAAACGATGAATATATAACCAACCCAGAAAAGACCGAAGGAGGAAGCAAAAACTTCGGCACAAACGACATACCCGTAAACCTCAACCGCGCTTGGAACAGAAACGAGGTCTACTCGGCACTGTTCACGCACAACTACAACATAGGTTTTTACCGTGAACGCATAGCAGAAACCACCGACAGCCTTGCCCAACAAACAAACACCGAGGCCGACAATGCAGCAGCAACAAATGACACACTGGCCACCGACACCAAGGCAGACCTTATAAAAGAGTTTGTCCCTGTAACACGTTTCACACACACACTGAACATAAACTCCGACGATAGAAGTTTCATAAACTATTCACAGCCAAGCAATTTCTACGCCGACACATATTTGCGACACGACTCCATCGACAAGACAACAAACATAAACATAAAAAACACATTTGCAATCTCACTGCTCGAAGGATTCAACAAATGGGCAATAGCCGGAGTGACAGCCTACGCAACATACGACTATCAACGATACACCCTGCCCGACACTCTGCCATCGAGCCCCATGGAAATACGTGCCAAAGAGAACGAGTATACACTAAGCATAGGTGGAATATTACGACGCGACAAAAGCAAAATACTCAACTACAAACTGCGCGGCGAAGCGTCGATAGCAGGCGAAGATATTGGTGCATTCCTGCTCGAAGGCGATGCCCGCATGAAATTCAAGCTGTGGAACGAAAATGCCTACCTCGACGCAAAAGCCTTCATAAAGAACAGCAACCCCTCGTTCTATTACAGGCACTATCACTCGGAACACTATTGGTGGGACAACAACCTCGACAAAGAGTTCCGTTCGCGAGCAGAAGCATCTATAAACATAGAACGATGGGGCACAAAACTATCGGCAGGAGTAGAAACAGTAAAGAACTACACCTATCTTGCCAATAAATCCGTCCCCAATGCAGCCGGCAACAGCTACCTTAACAGAATAGCAGTGGCACAAGAGAGTAAAAACATACAAGTAATCTCGGCCACACTGCAACAACAACTCAAAGCCGGAGTATTTCATTTCGACACAGAACTGACCTATCAGAACAGCAGCAACAAAGAGGTACTTCCACTTCCCGAGTTCAACGTATATGCCAACATGTATGTAAAGTTCAAAATAGCAAACGTGCTTAACACAGAATTAGGCGCCGATGCACGCTACTTCACATCATACTACGCACCCGACTACTCGCCGGCATTAGGACAATTCTACCAACAAAACCCCGGCGAAAAAATAGAAATAGGCAACTACCCGATAGTGAACATCTATGCCAACTTCCTGTTGAAACAGACACGTTTCTATGTAATGTACCACCCCATCAACGAAGGAACAGGCAACAGACGCTATTTCCTTGCTCCACACTACCCCATAAGCCCTAAGGCTCTGTGGATTGGTCTATCATGGAATTTTTATAACTAAAGAAACCTTAAAAAGTTATGAACAGAATCATAAAATGGGGGTTCATAGGATGCGGCGAAGCGACAGAAAAGAAGAGCGGACCGGCGTTTAACTGCGTGAAAGAATCGACAGTGGTAGCAGTCATGGGACGCGATAAAGAGAAAACAAAAGCATACGCCAAGCGCAACAGAATATCAAAATGGTACACCGACGCACAGGAACTCATCGACGACCCCGAAGTTAATGCCGTCTACATAGCAACACCACCATCGTCACACGCAACATTTGCCATAATGTCGATGAAAGCCGGCAAGCCCGTATATGTAGAAAAACCCCTTGCCGCCAACTACGAGGACTGCACACGAATAAACAGAATATCGCAAGAGACAGGAGTACCCTGTTTCGTAGCCTACTACCGCAGATACCTACCCTACTTTAACAAGGTGCGCGAACTGCTGCCACGAATAGGAAAAATACTAAACATACAGATACGATTCGCCGTTCCACCGCGCGACCTCGACTTTAACCGCAGCAACCTCCCTTGGCGCGTAATTCCCGACATTGCCGGCGGAGGATACTTCTACGACCTTGCCCCCCACCAGCTCGACCTGTTACAGGAAATGTTCGGCTGCATACTCTACGCCGAAGGCTACTCGACCAACCGAGGAGGGCTATACAAAGCCGAAGACACAGTGAGCGCATGTTTCAAGTTCGAGAGCGGCATACCCGGTTCAGGGTCGTGGTGTTTCGTGGCACACGAGTCGGCACGCGAAGACCACATAGAGATTTTCGGCAGTCAGGGAAGTATAAAATTCTCGGTGTTCACCTTCGAACCTATAAAACTATACAGTAGCGACGGATACGAAGAGATACAGGTACCCAACCCCTTATACGTACAACTGCCACTGATAAAAAACATAGTAGAACACCTGCAACAACGCGGAGTATGCACATGCGACAGCATCAGTGCCACCCCCACAAACTGGGTAATGGACAAAATTCTTGGAAAAATAATCTGAAAGAGGAACCAACGATATTGTGTATATGACATACAACGCAAGGTGCATAAACAATATTCTCAGATTGACGGCACTGCTCATAATGACGCTGTTGCCGTCAGCAGACATCATATCACAAAACACAACCATACTCGACTCGTTAGGAGTGCTTAAATACCCGGGCTACATTATCGACTACACCCAAAAAGGAATAAAATACACCAACAAACTTATAGACCAACACCTCGACAGCAAAGACTCACGCTACATAACACCCAACCTATACAACTGGACCTTCATGCTGCAATACAGCAACAGCTACGAATATTACAAATTCTCGGCAAGGAACACCCCACAAAGCATCACCCTATCGCCCGACAACCGCAACAAAATAGGAGTATATGTAGGCTGGAAGTGGATATTCCTCGGTTGGTCGTTCGACCTCGACCGCCACAACACAAAAAACGATTGGAACCTCAGTTTCTACACATCGAAAATAGGCATCGACGTCTTTCACAGAAAAACAGGCGAAGACTTTAAAATAAGGAAACTCTCAGGTTTCAAACACCCCACAACAGGCGACAATATAATACCGCAACACACATTGTTCGACGGAATATCGGTTGAACAGACAGGAATAAACCTATACTACATATTCAACAACAAAAAATTCTCGTACCCCGCAGCATACAGCCAGACGACGAACCAACGAATAAGTTGCGGCTCGTTCATATTAGGGCTCAACTATTCGCGGCAATCGTTTCACATGGACGCAACAAAGTTCGAGACCGACATACGCGAGACAATAACCCCATCAATGGACTTTAACCAAATAAAGTACCACGATTATAGCATAAATGCCGGATATTCATATAATTGGGTATTTGCAAAAAACTGCCTTGCAAACATATCATTGACCCCCGCATTAGGCTACAAACGGTCGAGGATAAAGAGCGACGAAGAGCAATCGATTTTCAAGAACATCAACGCCGACCTTGTGTCGCGCATAGCTATTGTCTACAACAACAGCCGCTACTTTGTAGGCCTGTCGGTCGTGTCACACACCTACACCTACCGCCGAGACGCACTATCCATTATAAACGGATTCGGAGTATTGAACGTGTATAGCGGCATCAATCTGTTTCGAAAGAAAGAAAAGAATTAACAAATAACGTCAGTTCGATAGTAAAACTGCATATTTATCATGGTTATTGAGGAAAATATTGTCCTTTATCGCCATAATAAAAAAGTGGCGATAAAAACCGCCACACGTCTGGTACACTTGTAGGGAATCGAACCCTAATCTGAAGAACCGGAATCTTCCATTCTATCCATTGAACTACAAGTGCAAAAAATCAATAAAGATATTATGTAAAATAAAATTCAATGTAATTACCGCATGCAAAGATATAAAGGAACGGGCTTTTTTTGAAGTTTTTATACAAGAAACTTCTTTTTTTATCATTATTTAATAATAATGAGCTATATTTGTAATATATATAAGATGTAAATTATAAATCTTTATTAAACATCATGCTACGAAAATTAAGAATAATATTGGCAGTAATCTTCTATGCTGCAATAACATTGTTATTCCTCGACTTTACAGGAAGCATACACTCGTATCTCGGATGGATGGCAAAAATTCAGTTCTTGCCGGCAGTGCTGGCAATGAATGCAGCCGTAGTCATTGCATTGATTCTATTAACTTTACTATTGGGCAGAGTATACTGTTCTGTTGTATGCCCGTTGGGAGTGATGCAAGATATATTCGGATATTTTGGTCGTAAAAGACGCAAATACCGTTACAGTTATTCACCTGCAAAAAACATTCTGCGCTACACAATTTTAGTATTATTCATTGCAGCAATGGTGACCGGAATAAATGCAGCAGTTGCACTGTTGGCACCTTACAGCGCATACGGACGCATTGCACAGAACCTTCTGTCGCCCGTGTGGATTGCAGGCAACAACCTGCTTGCTTACTTTGCCGAACGAGCCGACAGCTACGCATTTTATACCGTGCCCGTGTGGATAAGAAGCAGCGTAACTTTTGCAGTGGCAGCAACGACATTCATAGCAATAGGAATATTAGCTTGGCGAGGCGGAAGAACATACTGCAACACCATCTGCCCTGTGGGAACATTCTTGGGCACATTATCGCGATTCTCATTACTGCGACCAACGATAGACCCACAAAAATGCAACAGTTGCGGACTATGTTCGCGAGGCTGCAAGGCGTCGTGCATCGACAGCAAGAACCACAAAATAGATTACAGCCGTTGCGTAGCCTGCATGAACTGTTTGGAAAACTGCAATAAGGGTGCAATAACATACAGTGCAAAAAGAAGAAACAGCACACAAGAGAGCGACCCCTCGCGACGCAGTTTCCTAACGGCGGCCACACTGCTCACGGTGGGCAGCATCGCAAAAGCCGAAGAGAAAAAGCTGCAAGGAGGATTGGCCATAATAGAAGACAAGAAAGCCCCCAAACGCGAAACACGCATCGTTCCGGCCGGAGCACAAAGCATACGCAACCTGACGAACCGCTGCACAGCCTGCCAGCTATGCGTCTCGGCCTGTCCCAACGAAGTGTTGCGTCCGTCGGGCAACCTGACGACACTCATGCAGCCCGAAATGTCATACGAAAGAGGCTACTGCCGTCCCGAATGCACAAAATGCAGCGAAGTGTGCCCCACAGGAGCTATACGCTTAATAACCAAAGAAGAAAAATCATCCACACAGATAGGTCACGCCGTGGTGATAAACGAAAATTGCGTTACACTCACCGACGGGGTATCTTGCGGCAACTGCGCACGACACTGTCCCGCAGGTGCAATAAAAATGATGCCTTCGGACCCGGCAAAAAAATCATCCCCCAAAATACCGGTAGTAAACACCGAACGATGCATAGGCTGCGGAGCATGCGAAAATCTGTGCCCGGCACGTCCGCTGAGCGCAATATACGTCGAGGGGCATGTTACACACAGAACAATCTAACATTATGGAAAAGAACAGCAACAAAAATATCAACCGTCGTGAATTTCTCAAACGCCTGAACACAGCAACAGCAGTTGTCGCAGGCTCATCGCTCATGGCATGCAACGACCCTGAAACAAAAAACGCGGCAGGAGCATCGAAAAAAGAAAAAAGCGGAGGAATGACCTATCGCACAACTCCCACCACCGGCGACAAAGTATCGCTCTTGGGATACGGCTGCATGCGATGGTTCTCACTGCGCGACAAAGAGACAGGCATAATAGACCAAGAGGGAGTAAACGAACTTGTAGACTACGCCATTGCTCATGGAGTAAACTATTTCGACACAGCACCCGTATACTGCGACGGCGAGTGCGAGCGAGTGACAGGTATTGCGCTCAACCGCCATCCGAGAGATAAATTTTACATTGCAGCAAAAATATCCAACCTTTCGCCCAAACAATGGAGCCGCGAAGAGACATTGAAAATGTACAACAATTCTTTTAAAGAATTGAACATGGAGTACATCGACTATCTGTTGCTGCACGGCGTGGGCATGGGCAAAGGAATAGAAGAATTCGAGAACAGATTCATAAAAAACGGCGTCCTCGACCATCTGCTCGAAGAGCGCAAAAAAGGGCGCATACGCAACCTCGGCTGGTCGTTCCACGGCGATGTAAAGGTATTCGACCATCTGCTTGCGTTGCACGACGAGGGAAAATACACATGGGACTTTGCGCAAATTCAGCTTAACTATGTCGATTGGAAACACGCACAGGAAGAGCATCCGCGCAACATCAATGCCGATTATCTCTACGGAGAATTGGAGAAACGCGGAATACCCGCAGTAATAATGGAACCCCTGCTGGGCGGACGCCTATCAAACGTACCCGACCACATTGCAACACAATTGAAAGAGCGTCGTCCCGACCTGTCGATAGCCTCATGGGCTTTTCGTTTCGCCGGCACACGCCCGGGCATACTCTCGGTGCTCAGCGGCATGCCCTACATGGAACACCTAAAAGAAAATATAGAAACATACTCGCCACTGGAACCGCTGACACAGCAGGACATGGATTTTCTCGACTCGACAGCACAACAACTATTGCGCTACCCCACAATCCCCTGCAACGATTGCAAATACTGCATGCCCTGCCCCTACGGGCTTGACATTCCCGGAATATTGCAACACTTCAATAAATGTATAAACGAAGGTAGAATGCCGCTTACATCGCAAGACCCCACCTATCGCAAGGCACGACGCGACTTTCTCATCGGCTACGACCGTTCGGTGCCCAAACTGCGACAGGCCGACCATTGCATAGGCTGCAACAAATGTACGCAACACTGCCCGCAAAGAATAAACATCCCCCGACAAATGCAACGCATAGACAGATTTGTGGAGGACCTGAAACAGGAACGCGAATTTGACAAAACCACATACATCTGGATGAGGTAAGCAGCAAACAAAGCGACCCGGCATGTCAAAAAACAAACAACATTCCGACAATGCAAAAAAATCTTTTATTTTTTTGCATTACGCTTTACTTGCACTAATTTTGCAAACATTAAAACCACAAAAATCCGAACATACACAAAAAAGATGAAAATATTCAATTTACCGGCAACATATAAGCCCTTGCTCGACCTGAAACAAACAGAGCTTGCCATAAAACAAATAAAAGAGACTTTTCAGAACAATTTATCATCGACACTCTGTTTGCGCCGCGTCACTGCCCCACTGTTCGTGCTAAGAGGAACAGGACTTAACGACGACCTTAACGGCGTGGAGAATGCGGTAAATTTCCCCATAAAAGACATGAACGGAGCTGTTGCCGAGGTTGTTCACTCGCTGGCAAAATGGAAACGTGTAACGCTGGCCGACTACGAAATAAAACAAGGACACGGCATATACACCGACATGAACGCCATACGCGCCGACGAAGAGCTTGACAACCTTCACTCGTTGTATGTCGATCAGTGGGACTGGGAACGAGTAATAACAGCCGAGGAACGCACCGTTTCGTTCCTGCGCAAAATTGTAGAAGACATCTACTCGGCCATCATACGCACAGAGTACACATTGTGCGAATATTACCCCACACTGAAGCCGATGTTACCCCCGAAAATACACTTTATACACTCCGAGGAGTTGCGCCGTCTCTACCCCACAATGACACCCAAAGAGCGCGAAAATGCAATTACCAAAGAGCATAAAGCAGTGTTTATCATTGGCATCGGCGGTGAGCTTGGCGACGGCACACGTCACGACAATCGCGCACCCGACTACGACGATTACAGCACCCCCAACGAAGATGGTTTTTGCGGTCTCAACGGCGACATGTTTATATGGTCGCCCGTGCTTGGATGCGCAATAGAACTTTCGTCCATGGGCATACGCGTAGACAGGGAGGCACTGTTGCACCAACTTGCAATTTCGGGAAAAGAGGAGCGCAAGGAACTATACTTCCACCGTCGTCTGCTGGATGGCACTCTACCCCTGTCAATAGGCGGCGGATTAGGACAGTCGCGCCTATGTATGTTGTTACTGCACAAAGCACATATAGGCGAAATACAGGCAAGTATATGGCCGCAAGAGATGCGCGAAGAGTGTAAAAAAATAGGAATACCTTTAATCTGAGAATTTACACAACGATGAATGTAAGAATAGAAGATAGCTGGAAAAAAGAGCTTGCCGAAGAGTTTGAAAAACCATACTTCGCCCAACTGACGGAATTTGTTCGCAACGAATACTCGACAGGCACCATATACCCACCCGCTAAACTCATCTTCAACGCATTCGACCACTGTCCATTCGACAAAGTAAAGGTAGTAATCATCGGGCAGGACCCTTACCACGGCGCAGGGCAGGCAAACGGACTATGCTTTTCGGTAAACAAAGGAATAGCAATGCCCCCCTCACTTGTGAACATATTCAAAGAAATATCATCGGACACAGGCAAGCCCATGCCCACCGATGGCGACCTTACCCGTTGGAGCAGACAGGGAGTGCTGTTGCTCAACGCAACGCTGACGGTACGCGCCGGAAACGCCGGCTCGCATCAACGCCGAGGATGGGAAGAGTTTACCGACGCCGCCATACGCACCCTTGCCGAAAAACGTGAGAAAATAGTGTTCATTCTGTGGGGAAGTTATGCGCAACGCAAAGGAGCATTCATAGACCGCGAAAAACATCTGGTGCTCACATCACCCCACCCTTCGCCCCTATCGGCCTATGCAGGATTCTTTGGCAACCACCATTTTACACTCACCAACGACTATCTTGTCAAGAACGGCAAAGAACCTATCGAGTGGTGAATTTCTATTGAGCCGATACATCCACATTTAAAAATTCACAGTATCGTATATAAAAGAGGCTGTGTCGTAATTGAGTTTTACGACACAGCCTCATATATCAATAAAATATGGGCTATTTTTACTCCCACTCGACTATAACTGTTAATTTTTATTGCTAAATATTTCAACTTAATTATCAATGCTTTAACGCGATTTTCTGCTATAAAATGAGTAAACTGGTGTCAATTCACATTTGTCAGCTATAATGTTAAATACCATCCAGAATGTGCTGGAGAGTGTATGTAAAAGAAACTGCCCTAACCGTTTTATGGGTTAAGGCAGTTTGTAAGTTGTTTATTATTAGAGTTTTTTATTGACAAGG
>CAZXIQ010000006.1:0-22412 GCA_964640785.1 uncultured Bacteroidaceae bacterium
ACGGAATGATAGCATACGCAGGCATGAGCGACAAACTTGCCAACTTATGCTACTACAACAACGAAGATGCAGGTTTTCAGCGTCCTTACAGCGAAAAGACTGCCGAACTTATAGACAACGAGGTAAAAGAGATGATAAAAGAGCAATACGAACGTGCCAAACGCATGCTCTCGGAACACTGTGAGGGGCACCACAGGCTTGCCAACCTGCTAATAGAGCGGGAAGTTATTTTTGCCGAAGATGTAGAGAATATTTTTGGCAAACGACCTTGGACGTCGCGTAGCGAAGAGATTTTTGAAAAGAACGAAGAGAACAGCACAAACACAAATATTAACGAGCACGACACCCCGCAACAAGAGAGTGCAACTGATAGCGAGGCAAGTGAAAAGACAACAGACCTATGAAAAAATTATTAGTAAGAGTGGTTACCGGAGCAATTTTTGGAATTGTATTGCTTGCATCCATCCTGTACAACAACATCTCTTTCGGCGCACTTTTTGCGCTCGTCACATGCCTTGCAGTCAATGAATTCTGCAACCTTGTACATGAGTACAAAAAGACCACTTTCAGCACCCCCATCGCAGTCATAGGCGGTCTTTATCTTTTCCTTGCATTTTTCATGCTGGACAAAGTTGCCAACCCTTTCATGCTCTTTGTTCCTTACCTGATACTGATTGCATTTGCCTTTGTGCGTGAACTTTATAAAAAAGCAGACAGTCCTCTCGACAATTTCGCATATTTTGCATTGTCGCAACTATACGCCGCACTGCCCTTTGCATTGCTGAACATACTGACTACATTCGGTCCGGGAAAATACAACTACATAATGCCTTTGTCGATATTCATATTCCTGTGGTGCAGCGACAGCGGTGCCTATTTTGTAGGTTCGGCAATAGGCCGTACGAAACTGTTCGAGCGCATTTCACCCAAAAAGTCGTGGGAAGGCTCCATTGGCGGAGGCATACTTGCACTTGTTGCAGCTTACGTATTGTCACTTTACTACCCCACTCTTGGCACATTCGAATGGATGGGCATGGCAACGGTGGTAGTGGTAACCGGCACGTGGGGCGACCTTATAGAGTCGTGCATGAAACGCGAAATGGGGATTAAAGACTCGGGTAACATTCTACCCGGACACGGAGGAATACTCGACAGATTCGACAGTGCTATACTCGCAATACCCTCGGTGATTATCTACCTTCATATTTTAGGAGCATACAACATTTTGTAAATTGCTGCGGCTGCCGAATGCGACGCACCGGCAGGACCTAAAATATCAATAACACGGTCATACTCCTTGAACATATTATTTCTGTAATCGGAATTGTGTTCAAGGAGTTTTTTCAATTCTTCGTCCAAGCAGGCCGGACGCATAGTATCGGCAACAAGTTCGGTAACAACCTCTTTATCGGCTATAAGGTTTACCAGAGAAATGTATTTAACCTTCAAGAACATGCGACGCAGCCACGAATAGAATTTAGGCATAGGCGTAGCGTAGCACACTACCTGAGGCACACGGAAGAGGGCTGTTTCCAAAGTTGCCGTACCCGAAGTTACCAATGCCGCGTATGAGTGCATCAACAGTCGGTAAGTGCCTTCGAAAAGATAAGCCTTACGCCCATTAAGATATTTGGAATAGTACTCTTTGTCTATTCCGGGAGCCTTGGCAATTACAGGGACATAATCGGGATATTTATCCATTGCGTCGAGCATCATGGGCAGATTGCTGTCAATCTCTTGCTTGCGACTGCCTGCAAGCAAGGCTACAATCTTTTTATCGGGCAAGGCTGTGGAAACAATAAATTCGTCACGTGTCTCGCTGTAAGCGTCACGATAGGCTGCAACAGCATCCACACAAGGATTACCCACGTAGTTTATCTTGTAATCATGTTTTTTGAAAAAATCAACCTCGAACGGAAGTATTGAAAAGAGCGCATCGACGTCACGTTTTATATTTTTTATGCGATACTCTTTCCACGCCCATATTTTAGGCGAAATATAATAATAGACAGGGATTTTGCTGTTCTTGTGTATATACTCGGCTATCGAAAGATTAAAGCCGGGATAATCGACAAGAATAAGAGCATCGGGACACCACTCAAGAATATCCTTTTTACACATGCTCATATTCGAAAAAATAGTTCTAAGATGCAGCATTACAGGCACAAAGCCCATATAGGCAAGCTCTTTGTAGTGCTTAACACGTGTGCCTCCGACAGCTGTCATAAGGTCACCACCGAAAAAACGAAACTGTGCATCGGCATCTGTTTCTTTAAGAGCCTTCATCAGATTGGAGGCATGAAGGTCGCCCGATGCCTCGCCAACTATAAGATAATATTTCATTGTATCGCAATTCTACATTAACACATTAAAAATCACTTACCATAAACCCTGATATAATCAACATACATATCCGAGCCATTACCGTAACGCTCAAGGTCTATCTTCCAGCCGCTTATACCACCAATCGCATAATTGACCATAAACAGATGGGGAAAATCGCGGGATATATTGTTTGTCGGATGTCTGAACACTTCAATATTGTCAAGGTAATATATAGTTTCCTTAAAACCTATATACAACCCATAAGTATGAAAAGTTGCAGACCACGATGAGTGACCACCCACAGAGAGCATGTCTACGCTCTTTGACAAGGACTTGCGCGGATGCCCCTCTTCGTCGCGCTGCTCCCAATAGTGAGTAGTGCTATTATAACCCCAGAAGTTAGGATTCCCCTCGCCCAATCCTCCGTATGCCTCTATAATATCAAGTTCGTCGCCCGGCGCAGGACGTATCTGATTAACCGTCCAGAAAGCAGGCCACGTACCCGGAGCAGACTGGGCCACAAAGCGACACTCCAAATAGCATGGAGCCTTGAACCAAAAGCCCTCACCATCCATATTTACCGAGGCAATAAGCCCTGTGCTGCCTTTACTGCCTTCACGTTTGCGTGCAGCTATTTTCAAATATGTATCCACACGCGAAAAAGGATTGTCCACGCTGCTGACATCTGTAAAAGGCCAACCGCTGAAGTCGCCCGATAGAGGCTTGTGGGCATTATACCTTGCTCCACGTCCATCATCCGAAATTGATAAGTCACCATCAAAATCATCAGAAAAGATAAGCCTGAGCCCTTTTGCCGCAGGAGGCGCTTCGCTTGGAATTCCCTCGTGCCAACTTATACCCCCTTTATTATATAATTGCAGCTCAAAAATATCCTTTTTACCCTCTTTAGAGAGAGCATATATGCGCACATTTATCGGACCGTGAGGTAATTGGTCGGCATCAAATTTAAAACTGCCGCGACCATCCTTTTTTAGCTTTATCCCTTTAGGCGTCAAATTAGTGTCACACCCCCACAGCGCACTATCCTGTTTGTTGCCGATACCCCAGCACATGGCCTTTGCGTATTGCATACCCGGAGCAACGAACTTAACCTCGACCTTGCCCGAAACATCGCTGCGACACTCGGGCTGCAACAAACGAATCGACTGTAACCAATCTTCGTTTTTCACTCCTTGCCCAAAGTCAAAATCAAACACAGCATTTTTCTGAGCAGAGAGGCTACTGCTGAAAATAAGCAACAAAAAAGCAAAAGATACAATACGTCTCATACAGAATATCTCTTAAATATTACAAGTCCCAATTTTTCATTTCGCGAAGAAGGTCGTAGTCGGTAAGGTCGATGCTCGTTGGAGTAATAGCCACATAACCATTGGCAAGTGCAACCTTATCGGCGGCACTATCTTTATCTTCGGTAACAAATTCACCCGTCAGCCAATACCATTTTCCGCCACGCGGATGGTTGTGAGCCTCATACTCTCCCGTCCACACACCGCCGGCCTGATGACACACCGAAACACCTTTATAGGGAGCCTTTTCGGGGAAATTAACATTCAGGCAACAGCCTTTGGGCAAGCCTCGCTTGAGGACCTCGTCCACTACACGACGAATAACCGGATAGGTAGGGGTAAAATCAGCATCCGGATTATGGTCGCAAAGAGAAAATGCCACAGAGGGGACACCCTTCATACACCCCTCGAACACCACCCCCATCGTACCCGAATAATGAGCATTGACGGCAGAATTATCGCCATGATTAATTCCGCCCACAACAAGGTCGGGCTTGCGTGTGAGCAGCGCATCGAAAGCCAACTTTACACAATCGGCGGGAGTACCCGTACAAGAATATATTTCAACACCATCGTCAGCCGAAACACGACTGAACATTATGGGCTGTTCACTGGTTATTGCACACCCCTTGCCCGAGCGGCCCGTATGAGGCGCCATCACTACAACATCACCAAACTCGGCAAGCACTTTTACAAGGCAATTTATTCCTTTTGCGCTGTAACCATCATCATTAGAAACAAGTATCAAAGGTCTTTTTGTATCAGTCATAATATAGATTATTGTACGCGCAGAGTACATCCGCGCCATTTATGGTACAAATATAGTGAAAGGCGAGCGGAGAAAAAACAAGTTTACTTATTTTTTATCCCGAGCCGCAGCCTATATTATATAAATATAGCAACAAACGAGCGAGAAATATCAAGTTTACTTGAATATTTTTCACAGCGAGTGCAGTCCATATTATATAAATATAGTGAAAGGCGAGCAAAATATAAAGCCTGCTTTAAAAATCACATACTCATTTTTGCAATTTCTGTCGCTCGCGATATTTTAGCGGAGAGACTCCTTCGAGGTTTTTGAAGTAACGGCCAAAAAGTGATTGGTCGGCAAAATGCAGTTGTTCGGCAATTTCCTTTATGCTTAAATTCGGGATTGTCAACAGCCGTTTAACCTCGGCAATGGTTGAAATATTTATCCACTCCGATGGGGCTTTGCCGGATATTTCGCGTATTACGGTCGAAAAGTATCGCGGTGTCAGGCATTGTTGCTCGGCATAAAACTTAACATCGCGATGATGTTTGAAATTAGTAAAAACATCTTGTAGAAAATGTTGAAAAATCACATCTTTTCTCATCTGCACAGATGGCTGAATACTGTTACCCGAAAAGTATGCCTCTAAAATCTCGAAACAGATTGTTTGCGTCAGAGTAGATAATATTTGAGAGCGGAACAATCGGTCGGGTTCTGCCAGACGATTCTTGACAAAAGTAATAAGTTCCTCTATTCTGCCACGTTGTTCATCGAGCAATGTCACACAAGGTCGCGTGCGGAGATAAAGATGTTGTTTCGAATCGGACATTAACGCAATAGAAGAAATAACAAAATCAAAATCAGCCACACCTATTACCCCTTGCATGTCGTCACTAACCGACCTGATGTAGGTCTGTGAAAATGGCGGATAGATGTATAGGTCACCGGCTCTTACCTCAAATATATTGTCATCCAACGACAATGTAATACAACCTTTGCGACAAAGAAAAAATCCATTCTTGTCGGTCTGTATCACAGGAGGTTTATTCGAGACAAACTCTTTGCTGATATCAAAGACACTTATATTGTGCAATTCCTTGTTCATGTATACAACGTCAGCAAACAAAAGTACTTAAAAACTCTTAATTTATCATACTTTACATCACACAATCAAACATTTTGCACAATTTTTCATAAATATTGATATATAGGCCCATATTGAATTACAATACATTTGCACCTCAAATGAAAAATTCATCAAATATGAAACGATATATTTTTTATTCAATGATTATCTGGCTATCCACAGTTACCATAAGTTGTGGAGAGCTATCACAATCGGCACAACCCGCAGTTCGGGTTAGATGTGACACAGTAAGAACAGCAACATTGTCTGACAAGCTGCAATTTCCGGCACGGGTAAAAGCCGCCGAAGAGGTTAATATGGCATTCAAGGTAAGCGGAGTTCTTATGCAAGTAGTTGCTCAAGAGGGGCAATATATTCGTCAAGGAGAGTTATTGGCCATGATTGACCCTCGCGATTACGAATTGCAGTTGCAAGCGATAGAGGCTGAATGGAAAAGCATCAAGGCCGATGCAGAACGTGTCATGTCTTTATATGCCGACAGCGTGGTAACGGTTTCCGATTACGACAAAGCACGTTACGGATTGCAACAGATTACGGCCAAATATGAACATGCAAAAAACCAACTTGCCGACACGAAGATATATGCACCCTTCGATGGCTATGTAAAGCATCGTCTGTTCGACCCACCTACGGTAGTGGGAGCAGGCATGCCTGTAATGACGCTACACTCATCATCTATGCCCGAAATAGAGATTTTTATCCCCTCTTCGACATATAACCGGCGAGATTATATTGCGTCATTCGAGGCAAAGTTTGATTTTTTGGAAAAGACAGTTCCATTGCAGCTTATCAATATTTCATCGAATGTCAATGCCAATCAATTATACACCGTAAGACTTGCGCTACCATCGTCAATAAAAGAAAAGCCTTCGGTAGGGATGTTGGCAATGGTTGATGTAGTATTCGGTGCTGTGCCCGACAATGTTGTTGAAATACCGGCAAGCGCCATATTCCACGAAGATGGCTCGGAATATGTTTGGATTGTTGCAGATGGCAAGAGCATAAAACGCCGGATTGAGATTGCACGACTGCACACCAACGGCACTGCCACAATAACATCAGGATTAAAAGCGGGTGACATTATTGTTTCGGCAGGAGTGAACAAACTAAAGAATAATCAGTCTGTGAGACCTTTGCCACCGGCAAGCGAAACAAATATAGGAGGAATGCTATGATGGATTTTGGCAAGTGGGCATTTGACAATAAACGCCTTGTGTGGTTTCTCATAGCAGTGCTTCTGTTGGGAGGTATTCACGCGGCATACGAGATGAGCAAATTGGAAGACCCCGAAATAAAGGTGAAGATTGCTATGGTTGTAGCTACCCGTCCCGGAGCATCTGCTACGGAAATGGAGTTGGAGGTGACAGACCGGCTGGAACGGGCAATTCGTACCATCGGAGATGTAATGTATGTGCAGAGCTGGTCACGCAGCGATGTTTCCATATTGCAGGTGGAATTACACCCTACGACAAAAGACGATAATCTGGAGCAATGCTGGGACATGCTGCGCCGAAAGGTTAATGATGTTGCAGATGAACTGCCCGATGGAACGTCGATTATTGTACAGGACGATTTTAATCTTGTATATGGGATGTTTTACGCACTTACAGGAGAGGGTTACACCGAGCAAGAATTATCTGATTACGCCACACTTATCCAGCGTGAACTGACCAACCTCGACGGCGTGGGACGAGTGTCAATATACGGCGAGCGGGAAAATGCAATTAATATATCGCTGCTACCGGAGAAAATGGCGGCATTGGGAATATCACCTGCCGAGGTATTGACCACATTGCAAGGCCATAATAACATATATTACGCAGGCTATTATAATAATGGTGATAGTCGTGTGAGAGTAACTGTGGCCGATAAGTTCCGCACCCAAGAGCAGATTGGACAGATGATTATTCAGGGGCACGAGGATGACCAACTGCGATTGTGTGATATTGCTCGTGTAGAGAGCGGTTATTCCGAACCTGCAAGAAACATGATGAAACATAATGGCGAACCGGCTCTGGGCATTGCCGTTGCCGCGGCCTCGGGAACAGATATTGTCAAAGTAGGACAAGCAGTAGAAAAGCAATTGGCGCAACTTGCCGAGGAACAACTGCCGACAGGAGTCGTTTGCAACAAAATATTTTACCAGCCTGAGCGAGTGACGGATGCCCTGATGACATTCTTCATTAATCTGTTGGAGTCGATTGTAATTGTCATTGTAGTGCTTATGCTTACAATGGGACTAAGGAGCGGACTGATTATAGGTTTCAGTCTGCTGACCATTGTTGTCGGCACATTCCTGTTGCTTGGTTATTTTGACGGTTCTATGCAACGTGTATCATTGGCATCATTCATTTTGGCTATGGGCATGCTGGTCGATAATGCCATAGTGATAATTGACGGCATATTGATTGACCTTAGACGTGGAAAGCCACGACGCGAGGCAATGACCTCAATAGGTCGCAAGACTGCAATGCCACTTTTGGGAGCAACGCTTATTGCAATACTTGCGTTCCTGCCGATATTCCTGTCACCCGACACGGCGGGTGTTTATGTACGTGACCTGTTCATAGTATTGGCCGTAAGCCTGATGCTTAGTTGGATATTGGCATTAACCCACGTTCCGCTTATGGCTGATTGTCGGCTTGTTTCCCCTGCAAACGACGATGGCACTGCATTGTATGATGGCCGAATATACAGAGTACTGCGTTCAACCCTGCATTTTGGTTTGCACCACCGATGGACCATGGTTGTGTGTGGAGTTGTAATGGTTGCAATAAGCATTTGGGGATTCCAATATGTCAAGCAGGGATTTTTCCCTGACATGACCTACGACCAACTATATATGGAGTACAAACTACCCGAAGGCACAAACTATACACGAGTAGAGAATGATTTAAGCGAGATTGAGGAATACCTGAAGTCTCGCCCCGAGGTAACCGATATTACAACCTCGACGGGTGGCACGCCGGCACGTTATAATTTGGTGAGAAGCATAGCAATACCGTCGCTCTCATACGGCGAACTTATTATATCGTTTACTTCGGCAAAAAGCCTCAAAGATAATATTGCCGAAATACAGACGTATCTTACAGAGAACTATCCCGATGCTTATGTAAAACTCAAGAAGTATAACATTATGTACAAGAAATACCCTATTGAGTTGCAGATTATAGGCCCCGACCCTGCTGTATTGAATTCGTTGGCCAACCAAGTGAAAGATGTAATGACACAGACACCGGAGGTGTGTCTTATCACTTCGGATTGGGATGCCGAACGCCCTCTTTTGGAGGTCGATTACAATCAGATGCCGGCCGGTCGCGCAGGTGTAAAGCGAGAGGATATTTCAATGTCTCTTCTTGCGGCAACCGAAGGCATTCCCATTGGTAGATTTTATGAGGGTAAAGAAGAAAATACCATATACTTGAAGATGGAGGATAATGATGGTAAAAAAATCGACAATTTGGAGAATGCACCTATATTCTCTGTACTTCCCAACATAAACGGATTGCTCGACGAAGAACTGCTATTGAAGGTAAAGAGTGGAACAATCAATCGTGATGAACTTATCCATTCATTGTTGCACACAACTCAACTTGCAGCTTTGGGGCGTGGTGTAAATATAAAGTGGGAGCATCCTGTCATTATACGTCACAATGGGCAAAGGGCCCGGAGTGTGATGTGTTCGCCGGCAGATGGAACAGAGACTGAGGCTGCTCGACAGATTGTTGCCCAAAAGATTGCCTCTATTGAGTTCCCCGATGGCTACTCACTCCGCTGGGGAGGCGAAAAGGAGGCAAGCGACCAGACGATGCACTACCTTTTCAAACAGATACCTTTAGGGTTGATACTAATCATTGCCATACTGATTCTTCTTTTCAAAGATTACCGCAAGCCCACGCTTATACTATGCTGTGTCCCATTGTTGGCTGTGGGCATTGTCGGCGCCATGCTGTTGAGCGGCAAGATTTTTAATTTTTGTGCTATTGTCGGAGCATTGGGATTGGTTGGCATGCTCATCAAAAACTGTATTGTGCTGATGGACGAGATTAATCAGCAGATTGCGAATGGTCAAGCGGCAACGTCTGCCCTTGTGGAGAGTTCGTGCGTGCGTTTACGAGCAGTGATGATGGCGTCTTTAACGACTATCCTTGGAATGATACCTTTGCTGTCGGACGACCTGTTCGGTTCAATGGCGGTGACAATTATGGGAGGTTTGTTATTCTCGACCATTGCCACGCTTGTGTATCTGCCTGTCCTGTATGCTCTGTTTTTCAAAATAAAGATGTAATATGAAACGATTTTATATTTTATATGCTCTGCTGATACCTTCCGTTGTGTTTGCTCAATCTTCATTGTCATTGGAAGATTGCGTTACTCTTGCCAAGGAGCATAATAAACGAATATCGGCTGCTGATTTTAAAGTATGTTCGGCTAAATATGAACGTCGGGCGACATTTGCAAACTTTCTACCGACACTATCGGTAGAAGGTTTAGGAGTTTATTCCACGGCTAAAGGCTCGCTTAGTATGGATGGGGGCATATTGCCTGTTGTCGGGACTGATGGAGCGCCAACGGGGGATGGAGCATATTTCCCGGGAATTAATCTCGATTATGAGTTTGGCTGGCTATATGGTGCAGGTGTAAAAATAGAGCAGCCTATATTTATGGGTGGTAAAGTGATTGCAGGACATAGGATGGGACGTATAGGCGAATCCATAGCCCGGCAAAGCCGTCGTCTGACAGAGACCGAGGTTATTGTCGAGACTGCCCGTGCCTACGCCAACGTAGTGCAGGCTAAGGAGCTGCAACGGGTGGCCGCATCCTACAATACATTGCTGAACGAATTGATGCGTTCGGTAGAAAAGGCATTCGAACGTGGTGTAAAATCGCGTAACGATGTGTTGAAAATTGAGGTTAAGCTCGACGAGAGCAGGCTTAATCTGCGTAGAGCCGAAAATGCCATTCATCTTGCCAAGATGAATCTGTGTCACTATATTGGACGACCATTGAACGATACCCTTGAAGTAAACGGTGAACTTCCGGCCATTGATTATAATCTTGTACTATCAACTGATATTTCAGCCCGACCCGAGGTGCAAATGCTTGCCAACAAGAGCGAACTGATGCGCCAGAAAATAAACTTGACACGAGCCGAACTTCTGCCGCAAATAGGATTGGTGGGACAATATGGCTATTTAAACGGAGTTAAATTGGGCGGTAACAAGCTGTTTGATGAATGGAATTTTGCAGCGGGAATTCAAGTTTCCATTCCTATTTTTAATTTAGGTGCCCACTCGCATTATCGCTCGGCAAAAATGCAATATCTGCAGAGCAAGGCCGAGGAAGAGGCTACCGTTGAACAGTTGATATTGGAGGTTACGCAAGCAGCAAATAATCTTGAAGAATCGGTATTGGAACATACTCTTGCCGAACGAGGAGTAGTTTCGGCAACTGAAAATCTGCGCGTCAGCAGTCGCCAATATGAGACAGGTGTTGAAACGTTAAGCGCTCTTCTCGAAACACAAGCTATTTGGCAACAAGCTAAACAAACGCTCATAAAAGCACGTATTAACAATTTCATACGACTGATTGAATATCGTAAAGCGACAGGAACCGTTGAATAAACAGCGTCAATAATATCACAAAATAAAAAAATTGCAAAATCCGGTTAAAATTATTACATTTACAACCGTAACAAAAATAATAACACAAAAGCTATGAGTCTGACGAAATTATTCAAAAATGCTTTATGCTTGACATTGTTTTTTTCAATCTGCCAAACAACTGTCGCACAAACAGTTACCGTGTCACCCCTGCCACAAAAAATAACATGGGGAACAACTAAGGCTTTTGACAACAACGTATCGTTCAAAGTAAAAGGATTAAAAACCGCCGACGCCGATGCAATTACATTGCTTAAAAAAAAGTTCAACCTCGAAGGGAAAGAGGTTAAACTTAAAATAGGCGAGAGAGGCGACAAAGCTGTAAAAAAATACGACGCACTTATTCCGCAAAAAAGAGAAGGATACTATCTGAGTATCACACCCGAAGAGGTTGTTATTGCCGGAAATGACAAAAGAGGCACATACTACGGCGCACAGACATTTCTGCAAATAGCATCGGCCAACGAAATAATGTGTGTAACCGTCAGCGACTACCCCGACGTTGCCACACGAGGAATGGTCGAGGGTTACTATGGCAATCCTTACAGTGAAGAGGACCGTAAAAGCATGTTCGAGTTTTTCGGCAAGCAAAAGATGAATACATACATCTACGGCCCTAAAGATGACATTTATCACAGAGCACAATGGCGCAAAGAATACCCCGCTGCCGAGGCCGAAAAACTGAAAGAGTATGTCGAGGCGGCCAAAGCCAATAAAGTAGACTTTGTATGGGCCATACACCCGGGCAACGACATAAAATGGAACAACACCGACAGCCTTAACATGATAAAAAAACTGAATGCAATGTACGAGCTTGGCATTCGTACATACGCAGTCTTTTTCGACGACATTTGGGGCGAAGGTACCGATGCGACACGTCAGGCAGGATTGTTGAACTACGTCACCGACGAGTTTGTAAAGAAACACCCCGATGTTGCACCGCTCATACTATGCCCCACACAATACAACAAAGGGTGGACAAGAGGCGACTATCTTGACATTTTGGGCGAAAAAACCTATAAAGAGACAAACATCATGTGGACCGGTAATTCCGTAATAGACATGATAAACAAAGAAGACATGACGTGGATAAACAACCGCATAAAGCGTAACGCTTATATATGGCTGAACTATCCGGTAAACGACTATTGTGTAGACCACATGCTCATGGGACCCACCTATGGCAACGACCTTGACATTTTCGACATGTTGTCCGGATTCACATCCAACCCCATGGAGTACGCCGAAGCATCCAAAGTGTCTCTGTACAGCATTGCCGACTATACATGGAACATGAGCGACTACGACGCTGACGCATCGTGGCTGCGAGCAATAGAATATTTTGCACCTACATACACCGACGAGTTCCGACTTTTCTGCGAAAATAACATTGACCTTGGAATTACAGGACACGGATTGCGCAGAAAAGGAGAATCGCCGCAATTCAATGAGGCATTGAAATTGTTCAACAGTGCCATGAAAGATGGCGATACTATTGCCGCAGCCAAGCACATGACTGCACATTTCAACAAGATGATTGTTGCTGCCGAAACAATGATTGCATCGGACGAGGCTCCACGTTTGTCGCTCGAAATAGAACCTTGGTGTAAAGCAATGAAATTGCTTGCCCTCAAAGGAATATCGGCAATGGAAATGCTTTGTGCGCTAAACAACGGCACCCCCGAGGAATTTGTTGAAAGCTATCTGAAACATCAAAAATATGACAAAGAACAAATGGCACTGCGCTCAAGAGATTTTCCCGGTTCCATAAAGAATCCGACACCCGTTGTTGCTACAACATACATTGTGCCATTCATAAAAAAGAGCGTTGCACAATACATCGACGATTATAAACAAAAGTTCGATTACAGGCTTGACATATTCCCCAGACGAGAACTTGAAAATGGGAAATATTTCATAAAAGTAAATGGAAAATATCTTACTAATCTACAAGAGAATGTTCCAAAGACCGCACCTGTATTTGTCGAGGAGCGAGACATGATTAAACCTCAACGTCAAGAATGGATTATATCATTCGACACAGACACCGAACGTTACAAGATTGTAAATGCACAAGATAACCGCTACCTTAACGAATATGGTTCATTCTCGGCAAACAACACTACAAACCCCTACGACGCAACGTGGCACACATATATACTGAAACGTGGAGCAAACAGCAAATTCTCGATTCACACAGCCGGAAGAGCCGGAAAAAATTTCTGGACAGCAACAAACGACTCCACCAAAATTCTAAATAGCGGATTTTTGGACGAGGGACGCTACAATCCGGACGAAGAAATAAAATGTATATTTGAAATTATTCCCATAAACAATAAATAGTTTCACCGGCACAAGATTAACAAGATGTTACCCGAAAATTAAACATTGGGTAACATCTTTTATAATATATTGTTAATAAGCAGTTCATAAGAATAAAGAGAAATAGACTGATACAATCTTTTTTTTTCTTATCTTTGCCGCATGTTGCAAAAGCAACAAACACAACAAACAGAAAATAATGGGAAAAATAATAGCTTTAGCCAACCAGAAAGGAGGAGTGGGAAAAACCACCACCGCCATAAATCTTGCAGCCTCATTGGCTACACTGGGCAAAAAAGTTCTGGTAATAGATGCCGACCCCCAAGCAAATGCTTCGTCGGGATTAGGCATAGACATTCGTCAAATAAAAAACTCTATATATGAATGCCTTATAAATGGCTCCACACCACAAGACGGCATTCACAACACATGTATCGAAGGATTGGACATAATACCCTCGCACATAGACCTTGTTGGTGCCGAAATAGAGATGTTGGACATGCCCAACCGCGAAAATATAATGAAAAAATCGCTTGCCATCATTAAAGATGCTTACGACTATCTGCTGATAGACTGTTCACCATCGTTGGGACTCATCACTGTAAACTCGCTGACGGCAGCCGACTCTGTGATAATACCCGTACAATGCGAATATTTTGCACTTGAGGGAATAAGCAAACTGCTTAACACGATAAAAATAATAAAATCGAAACTTAACCCCACGCTCGACATTGAAGGATTTCTGCTGACGATGTACAACTCTCGCCTGAGATTAAGTAACCAAATATACAACGAGGTAAAAAAGCACTTCCGCGAATTGGTATTCAACACCGTAATACAAAGAAACATACGTTTAGGCGAAGCACCCAGCATGGGTATTCCCGTCATTTTGTATGACGCCGACTCGATAGGAGCAAAAAACTATCTGGCCTTGGCCGAAGAAATTATACAAAGAAAGAATTAAGGCATATTTTAGAATTACATCGAATTTACTTTTTGAGTATACATATTAGGGAATTATTAATCTACCCGGAGGACACGATGCGAAGATTATAAAACAGAAAAAGATTAATAAAATTCACGACACAGACAAAAAGCAATAGAAACAAGAAATTGCCGCATTTAGAAAAGTTTATTATTATATATGACAAAAAAATTCACACTTGGCAGAGGGCTCGACGCATTAATCTCGACCGAGGCAGTGCGCACATCCGGTTCATCGTCCATAGGAGAGATAAGCCTGAGCTTGATTGAGGCCAACCCCAATCAACCTCGCCGCGAATTCAGCGAAGAATCGTTGCACGAGCTTGCCGACTCGATAAGAGAAATAGGCATTGTACAGCCCATAACACTGCGTCAGACCGAAGAGGGACGTTACCAAATTATTGCAGGCGAAAGACGTTTCCGCGCCTCACAACTTGCAGGCAAAGACACTATACCCGCATACATCATCACAGCCGACGACGAAAGTACCATGGAAATGGCACTTGTCGAGAATATACAACGCGAAGACCTTAACGCATTGGAAATAGCCTTGGCCTATCAGAAACTGATAGAACAGAACAACTTTTCACAAGAGCAACTGAGCAAACGTGTGGGAAAAGGCCGTGCTACAATCGCAAACTTCTTGCGTCTGCTGAAACTCCCCGCTCCTGTACAGATGGCATTAAAGGAGAAACGCATAGACATGGGGCACGCACGCGCACTACTATCGCTTGACGACCCCAAGCAACAGATTGAGGTATTCAAAGAAATACAGAAAAACGACTATTCTGTCAGACAGGTCGAAGAGCTTGTGCGCCGCATAAAAGAGGATGGGTGCGAAGAAAAAACTGTGAAAAAAGTTCAAGAGCAACACCAGAATGTAGCTATATACAGCCAACTGAAAAAACAGCTCACACAATTTTTCCAAACGCCCGTACAACTGACAAGCACAGCCAAAGGCAATGGAAAAATAAGTATAAAATTTAAAGACGAAAAAGAATTAGAGAGAATCATTTCTATTTTCGACAAACTAAACAAACAGTAACTTGTTACCGAAACGAACAACATACAAATTACGTATAGCAGCGTTAGCAATGATGCTACTGCTTGTAACAGAAGTATCTGCGCAAATAGTCGTAGACTCGACAAAAAACATCGGGAACATTCCCGAAAAAATAGTTGTCGAACAAACGAAAAACGACACACTGCGCATAGACAGCATACAAACAACGACAGCAGCCCTTGCAAGCGACAGCAGCCGAGTATCGAAAAAACGCTCGGCGACCGATGTTCCCGAAAGAATAGCCCGTTTCAAGCCCGAGCCTTACAAAGCAACGTGGCTTGCAGTAGTGCTGCCGGGTGCCGGACAGATATACAATCGCAAATATTGGAAACTACCCATCGTATATGGTGGAATAATGGGCTGTCTGTATGCCTATAATTGGAACAACCAAATGTATGGTGATTATCGGCAAGCATTCCTCGACATAATGGATGCCGACCCGAATACCAAAAGTTACGAAACATTTTTCCCTTCGGGATACGACTTTCAGAAAAACGAAGAGTACCTGAAAGAGGTCTTCAAGAAACGCAAAGACCGTTACCGCCGTTGGCGCGACTTAAGCGTATTTGCCTGCATAGGGGTGTATCTTGTATCAATAGTCGATGCTTATGTTGATGCACATCTCTCGAGTTTCGACATAAGCGAAGATATAAACCTAAGCATACAGCCCGATGTACAACCATCGACCAACACAAAAGGTAACTATTATGGACTAAACTGCAACATATCATTTTAAAAACAGACAATGCAACTAAAGAAAATAACAACAACAATCATAATATTGCTGTGCAGCATAACAATGCAGTCACAGAACAACAATGCCACCGAACAGCCTGACACCGCACGCATAGACTTGAACAATCTGGGTGTAGTGACCGACAAGGATATTATCAATTACGATAAGCCCTTGAGCGCATTGCATTTGGATTACATAAGCGACAAAGACAGCATAAAATTTGACATTCCCGAAAGCATGATGCTCGACATTGACAGCCTCATGAGCAACTGGCAATCGCGTACACTGTTGCAGATGCTCGAGAGCGACAGCATCTACGAGACACAGCCAATAAACGACTCTATATACGCCGACAGGCTCGACCGCCTGCCATCTATAATAGAAATGACATTCAACGACGTAACCAAACAATTCATCGAACGTTACGCCAACCGTCACCGTCGCTTGGTAGCCAACATGTTGGGATTATCGACATTTTACATGCCCATGATAGAGAGCACCCTCGACAGCTACAACATGCCTCAAGAACTAAAATACCTGCCGATAATAGAGTCTGCCCTGAACCCCAAAGCTGTGTCACGCGCCGGCGCCAAAGGATTGTGGCAGTTTATGTTCCAGACAGGAAAGCTCTATGGCTTAAAAGCAAACAATTACATAGACGAGCGTTTCGACCCGCTGAAATCCACACATGCAGCCATAAAATACCTTCGTGACCTTCATAAATTCTTTCAAAGCTGGGACTTGGCCATCGCAGCCTACAACTGCGGACCGGGTAACGTAAAAAAAGCCATCATACGCTCGGGTGGAAAAACAAATTTCTGGCAAATTTATCGTTTCCTGCCTCGCGAGACACGCGGATATATTCCGGCATTTATCGCAGCCAATTACATAATGAATTATTACGAAGAGCATGGAATAATACCCATGCAGCCCACGTTACCAATAGCAACCGATACTGTGCATGTAAATAAAAACTTGCACTTTTCCCAAGTTTCCGAACTTTGCAACATTGAACTTGACGCAATAAGAGCCATGAACCCCCAGTATATAAGAGACATTGTACCGGGCAAAAGCGAAACATGCGTATTGCGTCTGCCAAACGAAACAATAACCAATTTATTAAATTTAGGCGATTCGGTCTATAAACACAAGGAGGAAATATTCTTCCCTCCCACCCAACTTGCACAGCTCGAAAAAGGAGTAAAACTGAACGACGGAGGACGCGGTGCCGGGAAACGCCACAAGGTGCGCAACGGCGAGACCCTCTCGACCATAGCCCGCAAATATGGAGTTTCAGTGAAACAGATAATGAGAGCCAATGGCATGAAAAATACAAAGATAAGAGCAGGACGTTACATAAACATATACTGATGTTATGGAAACAAACGAAGAGAAACGCCGTATAGAGGAAGAGGCTGAAATTTCGGCAGCCTTTCAAGACCTACTCGACACATACCTTGCGTCGCAACACCGTCGCAAAGTAGAAATAATAACCAAGGCCTTTAATTTTGCGCGACAGGCACACAAAGGCGTACGCCGCAACAGTGGCGAGGCATACATCATGCACCCATTGGCTGTGGCACGCATCGTATGCGCCGAAATAGGCTTGGGCTCTACATCAATATGTGCAGCACTGTTGCACGACGTTGTAGAAGACACAGACTACACGGTAGAAGACATACGCAATCTTTTCGGAGAAAAAATTGCACAAATTGTAGACGGACTGACAAAAATATCAGGAGGAGTATTCGGCACGCAAGCCTCGGTACAAGCAGAGAACTTCAAAAAACTACTGCTCACGATGAGCGAGGATATTCGCGTAATTCTCATAAAAATAGCCGACCGCCTGCACAACATGCGCACCCTCTCGTACATGCCCGTAAACAAGCAATATAAAATTGCAGGCGAAACACTATACATATACGCGCCCATCGCCTACCGTTTGGGGCTGAGCCGTATAAAAACAGAGCTTGAAAACCTTAGTTTCCGATACGAACACCCCGAGGAGTACGAAAAAATACAGAAGAAGTTAGCAAAGACACAAATTGAACGCGACCAACTATACAACGAATTTATATCCCCCATACGCAAAGAATTAGACGCCTTAGGATTCAGCTACCGCATTATGGGACGTCTAAAGTCGCCCTATTCCATCTGGAACAAGATGCAAACAAAGCACATTGCCTTTGAAGACATCTACGACATACTTGCAGTACGAATAGTATTCACACCACGTGAGGGAAAGAACGAAAATAACGAATGTTTCAACATTTACATTGCCTTGACCAAACTATACGATGTACACCCCGACCGTCTGCGCGACTGGGTAAACAAGCCTCGCGCCAATGGTTACAGAGCCCTTCAGGCAACTTTCATGAGCAAACGTGGCGAGTGGATAGAGGTGCAGATTCGTAGCGAACAGATGGACGAAATTGCCGAAAAAGGCGTTGCCGCACACTGGAAATACAAAAACAGCGAAAATAGCAATGGAAAAAACGAACAGCTCGACGATTGGCTGCACACCATAAAAGAGATATTGGACGACCCACAGCCCAATGCTCTCGACTTTTTGGACACCATAAAACTAAACCTCTACGCAACGGAAATATTCGTCTTTACCCCCAAAGGCGAAATTATGACAATGCCTCAAAACTGTACAGCACTCGACCTTGCATACAGCATACACACATTCTTGGGCAACCATTGCATAGGCGCAAAAGTGAATCATAAATTGGTTCCCATGAGCCACGTGCTGCAAAGTGGCGACCAAGTGGAAATTCTAACCTCAAACTCGCAACACGTACAAGCCGGTTGGCTCTCGTTTGCAACAACAGCAAAGGCGCGAGCAAAAATACAGGCCGCCCTCAAACGCGAACAACGCAAAATACAGCGAGAAGGCGAGGAACGACTGAACGCTTTTCTCGAAAAAGAAGATCTTGGAAATTTTGCCAACAACATAGAAAAAATATGGCAACACCACAACCTGAAAGATAAAGAAGAGTTGCTTACAGCCATAGGCAACGGCACCATTGTGCTTGGCGAAGAGGACAAAGAGACACTTCTTGGCAATCGCAAACGCCGTTTCTCTTTCTTCTTCTTTAACAAAGAGGATAAAAAAGAGGAAAAGAAAGAAGAAAAAGTAACAACATTCGACAATATAGACCACAAGCACCCCATCATACTCACCGACGAAAATCTGCAAAAGAATTTCATCATAGCCGACTGCTGTCACCCCATACCCGGAGACGACATTCTCGGATATTACGACGAGAATAAACACATAGTGATACACAAACGTCAATGCCCCGTTGCCGATAGATTGAAAAGCAGTCACGGCGACCGCATACTGTCGGCAAGCTGGGAAACGCACCGTACACACGAATTTGTAGTACCTATAAATATAAAAGGAATAGACCGCATAGGTGTCATAAACCAAATAACAGAGATTACCTCACAGCAAATGAATGTAAACATTCAAAAGTTCGAATTTGAAAATAAGAATGGAATTTTTGAATGCAACATTTGGCTGAACATACACGACGTAAACGATGTAAAGCTGTTGTGCGATAAACTGAAAAAGATAGAAAGCATAAAGAGTGTGGCACGCATAGACTGACCTCTACCGGCACGGAAACAAACATAAAAAACTATCAAAGTTCGCCTAAGGCATCGCGCAGGCCGACAAGTTCGGCACGTATCGACCGCAAACGTTCAATAACAGATGTATCAATTTCAGTCTGTTCCATCTTGCCGGACCCTTTAAGGTAGGCTTGCGCACCGGAAAGTGTCATTCCTTTCTCCTTGACAAGATGATGCACAAGTTTCACAAGTTGCAAATCATCTTTAGTATATCGACGGACACCATTTGCACCTTTCTTGGGAGCAATCTGTTTAAAAACAGTCTCCCAATAGCGCAAAGTACTCTCATTGACGCCAAGCTCGGCGGCAACCTCTCCTATGGAGTAAAAGAGTTTATGATTCTTATTCTTGCTCAGTGCCATCGTGGAATAAAAAATAATCAATCGTACACCTTACCGTGATTCTCTACCATGCGCAACATCTCATCGTAACCATCGGCGTCAAGGTCCATAAAATAATAATTCACCGGATTAACCTTGCGACCTTTCAACACAACCTCGTAGTGCAAATGCGGACCTGTACTTTTACCGGAGTTTCCACTATCGGCAATATATTCGCCTCGCACCACCTTTTGCCCCACCTTCACCTTTGAACTATGCAGGTGGGCATAGCGTGTACGATAGCCATAGCCATGATCAAGCTCGACTGTCATTCCGTAACCCGTCTCCCATTTCGAAGAGACAACCACTGCATCGCCCGTAGCATACACCGGTGTGCGCATGTCGCACGAAAAGTCCATTCCCGAATGGAATTTTTTTGTTTTATAGATGGGGTCTACACGGTAACCGTAACCCGATGCGGTCTTTTTAAGGTCGCGATTGGCAATAGGCTGTATTGCCGGCAGATGCTTGAGGTAATCTTCTTGGTCTTTGCTGAGTTCTACAATTTCGTCGAAAGATTTTATTTGAAGATAGAGTTGTTTGGCAAGCATGTCGGCCTTTTGCGTAGTCTCTACAACCAAGGCTGCATTGTCCATGTCCATAAGTTCGTCGTAACGTCCCGTACCACCATAGCCCGAAGTACGTGCAACCTCGGCAACAGGCTCGGCATTCATAAGTACACGATAGAGATTATCATCGCGCTGTTGAATATCTTCAAGTACCTCCATTGCGTCATCCAAACGATGAGAGAGTATGCGATACTGTGCAAGCAACCTTGAATTCTCGTCCTGCACCTCTTTGAGCGACGGTGTCTGTATGCACAAATAAAAGACAAGAAAAGAGAGACCGCCGAAAATCAGAAAAAAAAGAAAACTGCGCAACCACGTAAGAAATTTTTGTGCCGTATTAGGGTACACTCTGTCGTAGGTGCGGGTTTTTGGATTGAATATGTAATAGACCTTGCGCATACAAATGTAAAAATAAATTTTGCCCGGCTCGACGAAGTTAGAAGTTATTCCCCTATTTTCGCCGAAACTTTTGGCAAAAATAATAAATCTGAATTATCTTTGCAACTAATTATAAATTGATTGCAAAAAACAGGAACAAACAACCCACCCGATTGCAACAATTATTTATTTAGAATATTAATTTGAAGCTGAATAAAAATATGCTCACATCAAAAGAAATCAGAGAGTCCTTCAAGGAATTTTTCAAAGAGAAAGGACATCTTATAGTGCCATCGGCACCAATGGTTGTGAAAGACGACCCCACACTGATGTTCACAAACGCAGGAATGAACCAATTTAAGGATATTATCCTCGGCAACCGTCCGGCAAAGAGCAAGCGTGTGGCCGACTCGCAGAAATGTCTGCGCGTTAGTGGAAAACACAACGACCTTGAAGAGGTAGGACACGACACTTATCACCACACCATGTTCGAAATGCTCGGCAACTGGTCGTTTGGCGACTATTTTAAAGAAGAAGCCATTACATGGGCGTGGGAATATCTGACAAAGGTTGTAAAGCTGGACCCCGAACGCCTTTACGCGACTGTATTTGAGGGTGCAAAAGCCGAAGGTCTCGACCGTGACAATGAGGCAGCAGCCATCTGGGAGAGGTTTTTGCCGGCAGAGAGAATTATCAATGGTAATCTCAAGGACAATTTCTGGGAAATGGGCGACACAGGCCCTTGCGGACCCTCGTCCGAAATACATATTGACCTTAGAAACGACGAAGAGCGTGCGGCAATCCCCGGACGCGACCTTGTAAACGGCTCACATCCGCAAGTGATAGAAATATGGAACCTTGTATTCATGCAGTACAACCGCATGGCCGATGGTCACCTTGAAGAACTTCCTGCTAAAGTTATCGACACGGGAATGGGATTCGAGCGTTTGTGCATGGCATTGCAAGGTAAAAAGTCGAACTACGATACAGATATTTTCCAACCCATCATCAAGAGTATCAGCGAAATTTCCGGTAAGAGCTACGGCGACGACAGTTCTGTGGATGTTGCCATGCGCGTAATTGCCGACCACATACGCACAATATCATTCTCGATAACAGACGGCCAGCTACCCTCGAACGCAAAAGCA